>CANOCD010000042.1 GCA_947564495.1 uncultured Angelakisella sp.
GGCCGGTAACGAGCCTGCACCCACACCCAGCCGCAGGAGCGCCCCCGCTGGCGCCTTGTACCGCCTGCCCTTCCGGACAGGGCCCCGCCAGGGGCCCGAATCCGGAATGAAGGGGCCTTCCGCCCATTGAGGCCCAGTCCCAGACAGCCTGGGGCGTGTCCCTAAGATTCGTCCGCAAGGCCCGGACATAGCAAAAGCCCCGGAGCCACTAAAGTGACTTCGGGGCTTAGCCTGGTGCGGATAGCAGGACTTGAACCTGTATGAGTGTAACCTCACTAGAACCTGAATCTAGCGCGTCTGCCAATTCCGCCATATCCGCACATCTGCGCCAATCCCTTGGTGCTTTGTTATTATACCAAACCCTTGGGAGATTGTCAACAGTTTTCCGCTATTTTTTTCTTTCCGGCGCCACGCAGGCGGCACCCGGCCCGGTCAGATCAGCTTGAGCATCACCGGCTGGCGTTCCCGGTAGAAGGCGAAATACTGGAACCCGATGCCGGTGAGTATATCCATGGCCACGTCGAAATCGGCGGCGATGTCCTCAGCACGGTGGGCGTCGCTGCCCAGGGTGACGATCCGTCCGCCCAGCTGGAAGTACCGCTTCAGGATGCCCAGCACCGGGATGGTCTTGCCCAGGCCCTGGCGGTAGCCGGAGGTGTTCACCTCCAGGCCCTTGCCCCCCTCCACCAGGAGGCGGAGGGTCTCCTGGATGACCTCCTCGTAGGGGAGGAAGTTCACCGGGATGCGGTACTTGCCCCAGATGTACCGCTCCGGGTAGCCGAAGTGGGCCATGGCGTCGAACTGCCCCTGCTTGGCCATCTCGTAGCTGCTCTGGAAATAGGACTCCAGGACCTGGGACACCTTGACGGCGGGGTCGTTGAAGTTGATGACCCCGATGTCGGTGCCCGGGGTGGCGCAGTGGACCGAGCCCAGGACGAAGTCGAAGTCCATTTTGTCCAGAAGGCCGGCGGCTGTCTCGGGGAAAAGGTGGCCCTGGGCCAGCTCGATACCCCGGGTCATGCGGATGCGGCCCTTGTTCTTCTCCTGGAGGAGGGCGACCTCCCGGAGGGTCTTTTCAATGTCCGCCTGCTGGTCGGGGATGTCGCACTCGAAGTGGTCGGTGACGCAGACCCCCATCACCCCGTGGTCCAGGGCCCAGGCGCAGAGCTCCCCCGTGGCGGACTGGCCGTCGTGGGACTGGACGCTGTGGACATGGCTGTCAAAGAGATTGAGTTTCATCTGTATCGCTCCCGAAACAAGGATATTCCCGGGTCGATGACGGATTCTCATGGCCCATCCGTCATTTGCAAGGATAACACGCCGGGATAACGGGGATATTATACCACGAAAATCGGGAGATGTACAGGGGTTTTTGCAAAACAGGCAGAAAAACTTTTCTCTCTGTTTGCAGGATTTTTAGCCTTGATGCTGCAATTTCTCCTCCATGGGGACCAGCCAGCTTTCGGGGACGAACATCCCGCCCAGGCCGGTGCCCAGGCGGTTGGGCTTCCGGGTCCCGTGGAAGTCGCTCCCCCCGGACCGGAGGAGCCCCAGCTCCGCCGCCAGGCGGTCGGCGGTCTCCTCCCACTGGGGGGTGTAGGTGGCGTACCGGGCCTCCAGGCCGTCCAGACCGGCCTCCCGCAGGACCTGCCGGGCGATGGAAAGGCAGCAGGCCTGGTCCCCCTTGTGGATGCGGTCCAGGTGGGCCAGAAAGGCCAGCCCCCCCGCCTTGTGGATGATCTCCACGCAGGCCCGGGGGCGGGGGGCGTTCTTCTCCACCCAGGCGGGCTTGCCGGGGATGAGGTAGGTCTCCAGGGCCTCCACCGGGCTGGCGGCCCAGCCCCGGCGGGCCATGGCCTCGGCCACGTGGGTCCGGGTGAGGAGCCCGCCGAAGCCCGGCTCCACCTCGCCGGGGGAAAGGGGCATCCCCAGCTCCCGGAGGCGCTCCAGCAGCCGGTCGTTCCGGCGGAGGCGCTCCCGTTTCCGCTCCTCCAGGAAGTCCAGCAGCTCCCGGCAGTCGGGGCGGATGAACAGCCCCACGATGTGGACCTCCCGGCCCTCCTGGTCGGTGGAGATCTCCACCCCGGGGATGACCCGGACCCCCAGCTCCTTCCCGGCGGCCAGGCCCTCCTCCAGCCCCGCCACCCCGTCGTGGTCGGTGATAGCCACCGCCCCCAGGCCGGTCTCCCCGGCCAGGGCCACCAGCTCCCGGGGGGTCAGTGTCCCGTCCGAGGCGGTGGTGTGGGCGTGGAGGTCCACCCCTCTTTGCTGTCTTGCTTCCATTCGGCTCATCCTCCCTCTTCTATCAGACCGTACCGCTCCAGCCCCCGCCGGATGCCGTCCTCGTCGATGTCCGTGGTCACAAAATCCGCCTGGTCCTTGACGGCGGCCTCGGCGTTGCCCATAGCCACCCCAACGGCGGCGAAGCGGAGCATCTCCCTGTCGTTGTCCCCGTCCCCAAAGGCCATGATCTCCTCCCGGCGGAGGTCGAAGCGATCCAGGAGCCTTTGGAGCCCCGGGACCTTCCCCCCCGCCTTGGAGATGATGTCAAAGCCGAAGGGGTTCCACTGGCTCATCCCGCAGTCCGGCAGTTCCTCCAGCAGGGCCAGGACCCGCTCCCTGGTGTCGTAAGCGATGACCTGGTAGACGGGGGCCCCTGTGTACAGGCCGGTCTCCGGGACGGGGGAGGAGATGGCCTTCTGGGCCCGGCGGACCCGCTCATCCACAAAGTTGACGTACATCCGCCCCCGTTCCAGGATCATAAGGGGGGTCTCCATCCCCCGGAAGGCCGCCGCCAACCTCTCGGCGGAGGCCGGGCTGATGGGGGCGTCGTAAAGGACCGCCCCTTCCCTGTCCAGACAGAGCTGCCCGTTGAGGGTGACAAAGCCGTCAAAGGGCAGGTCCCGGACCGGCAGGGTCTCCAGTTCCAGGATGTGCCGCCCCGTGGCCGCAAAGACCAGGAGGCCCTTTTGCTTCAGCCGAAAAACAGCCTCCCTGGCGCTTGGGGGGACCTCCCCCCGCCGGTGGGAGAGAAGGGTCCCGTCCACATCGAAGAAAACAGCTTTTATCATAGGTCAAAGGCTCCTTTGCGGTTTGGTCAGATGCCGTACTCCACCCGGCACTCCTCCCGGAACTTCCGGTACAGCTCCTCGTAGGGCCCCACAAGGGCCGGGTCCGGGTCGACCTCCAGCTTTACCCGGGACATGGACCGGGCGGCGTTTCCCAGGCCCCCCAGTTCCCCGGCGGCGGCCATCATGGCGCAGCCCAGGGCGGCGGTCAAGGTCTCCGGCACCACCATGGGCGTGTTCAAAACGCTGGCCCGGATCTTCAGCCAGACCGTGCTCCGGCTGGCCCCGCCGGTGGCCTTCACCACCGGGCCCAGGGCGCAGCCCAGCTCCTCCAGCCGCTCGTAGCAGAGCCGCTCCCCGTAGGCCACCCCCTCCATGAGGGCGGGGTAGAGCCGCCCGCCGAAGATGCTCCCCCGGAAGAAGGGCTCGGCCCCCGGGTCGGAGAAGGGGAACCGCTCCCCCCTGCCGTAGAGGGGGTAGCACCGGACCCCGGTGGGAAGGAGCCGCTCCGCCTGGGCGTCCAGCCCCTTGTAGTCCCCGTCGGCCAGCTCCCCCACCCCCCGGCCCCCCAGGTTGGTGGCCCCGCCTGCCAGCCACCGGCCCTCCGGCATGGGGTAGGGGTAGCCCGCCCCCGAGGGGTCCAGGGCCCGGGTCTCCGACACCGCCTTGCAGACCAGGGTGGTCCCCAGCACCGAGACCCGGTCCCCGGGGCCAACCGCCCCGGCGGCCAGGACGGCGGCGTAGGCGTCGGTGGACCCAGCGGCCACCCAGGTGTTGGGAGAAAGCCCTAATTCTTCCGCCACTTTTGGTAATATCTTCCCGATGGTCTCCCCGCAGGCCAGGACCCGAGGGAGTTTCCGCCGGTCCAGGCCCAGGCGGTCCTCCAGCTCCCGGGGCCACTCCCCGGCCAGAACATCGTAGCCGGATTTCAAGGCGTTGGTGTGGTCGGTGACCTGCTCCCCCGTCAGCCGCCAAAGGAGATAGTCCGCCTGGTGGAGGATCACCCGGCAGCGGTCCCAGACCTCCGGGGCCTCCTCCCGGTACCAGACCATCCGGGGCAGGGAGAAGGAGGCCCCGATCCGGTAGCCCAGGCGGGCCTCCAGGCCAGGGGCCCGGGGGCCGATCTCCCCCGCCTTCCCGGCGCTGCGAAGGTCGTTGTAGAGGATGGCGTTGCCCAGGGGCTCCCCCGCCTCATCCAGGGCAAGGACCGTCCCCGAGGTCCCGCAGAGACTCACGGCGGCGATCTCCTCCGGCCGGGGGAGCTTGGCCACGCAGTCCCGGACCACCCGGCGGAGTCCGTCCCACCAGTCCAGGGGGGACTGCTCGTACCGGTCCGGCTCCCGGGCCAGGTTCAGGACGGGGTAGGCGTAGGCGCTCTCCGCCGCCATATCCCCCGAAGGGGAGACCACGGCGGCCCGGACCCCCTGGGTCCCGGCGTCGATCCCGAGGAAAAGCATGGGGAGACCTCCTTTTGTACAAGACACGGGGCCAGGGCTCCGGGCCATCCCGCGGACAGACCCGAAGCCCGGCCCCTTCTTTGGAAAACCTTGGCTTATTCGTTCACCTGGACGCTCTCGATGACCACGTCGGACTGGGGCTTATCCCCGCTGCCGGTGGCCACCCCGGCGATGGCGTCCACCACGTCCATCCCGGCGATGACCTGGCCGAAGACGGTGTGCTTGTAGTCCAGGTGGGGGGTGCCGCCCACCGTTTTATACCGGTCGATGGCGGGCTGGTACTCGTCCAGGTACTCCTGGGGGAGGCCCTCCTGCTGGAACTTGGTGAGCTTCTCGTTGAGCTCCGCCATAAGGGCCTCGGCGCCCTCCTCGGGGGAGGTGTTCAGCTCCCACTGGAAGCGGTTCACCGTCCACTGGAGCATGGTGTTTTCGGCGATGTCGTCGGTAAGGGGATCGTCGCACTGGACGATGAAGAACTGGCTCCCGTTGGTGTTGGTGCCGCTGTTGGCCATGGAGAGGGCCCCCCGGAAGTTGTGGAGCTTCGAGGAAAACTCGTCCTCAAAGCTGCTGCCCCAGATGCTTTCCCCGCCCCGGCCGGTGCCGGTGGGGTCGCCCCCCTGGATCATAAAGTCGTTGATGACCCGGTGGAAGATGACCCCGTCGTAGTAGCCGTTTTTGGCGTGGGTCAGGAAGTTCTCCACCGCCTTGGGGGCCTCGTCGGGGTAGAGCTGGACGGTGATCTCGCCCATATTGGTCTTGATGACGGCGGTGGGGCCTTTGGCCTCGGCGAACTGGGGGTTGTCGATCTGGGTCATGGCATTGTCTCCTTTTTTGGACGGATCGCCGCCCTGGGGGGCGTTTTCGCCGGAGCAGGCGGTGAAAAGGGCCAGGGCCAGGGTGACGGCCATCAGTTTTTTCATGGACATAGCGGTTTCCTCCTTGCCGCCGGGCGGAGCCGGGGCTTATTTTAGGCAGGATTTATTATAGCATGGCCGGGGGAAGGAATCAATGAAAACTCTGTAACATTTTCCCCGGCATTTTCCCCGGCGCTGAAAAGGGGCCCCGCCTTTCGGCGGAGCCCCTTCCGGTCGCCCCTTGCGGGGCGGGGTTGGTCATACACTGACGGACTTCCTAGGATGGAACTTACTGGAGCAGCTGGAGCACGCTCTGGGGCTGCTGATTGGCCTGGGCCAGCATGGCCTGGGCGGACTGGACCAGCACGTTCATCTTGGTGTAGTTCATCATTTCCTTGGCCATATCGGTATCCCGGATACGGCTGTTGGCGGCGCTCAGGTTCTCCACGGCGACGTCCAGGTTGTTGATGGTGTGCTCCAGACGGTTCTGGAGGGCGCCGAGGTCGGCCCGGGTGGTGGAGACGGTGTTGATGGCAGCCTTGATCTTGTCGATGGCGTTGCTGGCGTCGGCCTCGGTCTTGATGGACAGGCCCTCGAGACCCAGGCCCTTGGCGCTCATGTCTCCGATGCCAACGGTCATCTTGTTGAAGCTGGCGGCGGTGTCGCCGATCTGAAGGACCAGACCCTTGCTGGTATCCTTGGGAGTGACCGCCTTGTAGGTGATGAGGGACTCGAAGTCCGCCACGGTGGTCAGCTTATCCTGCACATCCTTGTCGGGAGCGCCGGTCTTACCGATCTCGTTGAGGACGATCTTACCGCTGGCGGGGTCCTCGGAACCGATGGTGAAGTTCTTGTTGGTCATCTGGGACAGGCCACGGGCGGCCTCTTCCAGGCGCTCGTCACCGGTCAGACCCTTGGTCAGTGTGATGGTGTTGCCATCCACCTTAAAGGTGTCACCTTCGGTGAAGGTGTAGGTCTCACCTGCGATGGTGATGCTGCTGCCGTCCCCGATACCACCGGTGAAGAGCTGGTTCAGGTTGAAGGTGGTGCTGGCGAACTGACCCGCAGCGGCATCAGCGCCCTTGACGTTGTTGGTGGTGGTGGCGTTGAAGTTGCCGGTCAGGCCACCGGTAGCACCAGCAGGAGGATTGGGGCCAGCGGCCGCCTTGAAGGTCAGGCCGGTCTTGATGGCGTCGGTGCCCAGGTCGGCAATAGCGGCCAGGCCCGCTGCGTCGATGGTCAGCAGTGTATTACCATCAGCATCCACCAAATCAATGTCACCAGCGGTGAAAGTAGCGTCTTCGCTGACCTTGGTAGTACCAACGTACAGGGCGATGTTTGCGCCATCGACCTTTACGGTAACGTCGCCGTCGGCGGTCACGCCTGCGTCGGCGGCAGCAGCCAGGATGGCGTCGGCGTCGGCAGCCTTGAAGTCAACGGTCTTGAGGTCATCCTCGTCAGCGCCGGGGGTGACGGTCAGGCCGGTATTAACTGCGGTGTCAAAAGAATTGTCGGCAATCGTGCCATTGGTGTCATCCGCAATGGTCAGGCTGCCCAGGTCGGTACCTTCAATAAGGGTCCCGTCCGCTTTTGTTGCGGCGAAGTTGTAGACAACCTCGGTGCCAGCGCCATCCGTTTCGTCAAAGGCCTGCTTGGTGGTGCCATCTGCGGCCACTGCCACGCCAACCTGGACGTTGCCAATATACAGCCCCAGGGCGCCGTCGTCGTCCTTCTTGAAGTTGACAGCCTGTGCACTGGTAACACCGCTTCCGAGGCCGACCTTGTTGTCGTTGATGTAATCCAGGAGCTTGCTGTCATCAAAGGTAAAGGTACCAAGGTTTGTGGTGCCGGGCGTAGCAGCTGTGCCACCCTGGGTAGCATCGGTCCAACCACCGGTCACTACGCCGGTAGCGGCAGTACCCTCCATGGTGGGGGCATCGGCGGCTCTGGTGATGGGGCCAGTGCCGTCAGCCGGGGTCATTGTCATGGTCACGTCCTGGTTGACCTCAAAGCCTTCACCTTCAGCATCCGCTGTGAACTTTACGCCGTTGCCGTCTACAACAGCAGTAGTGGCAACACCGCCAATGGTCTTTGCACCAGCATTGTAGGCATCCACGACTGCGGCAGCGATTGCTGCGGCGTCCATCTTGCCATCCGCAGCAGCGGTCAGCGTAATGGTGTCAGCGCCAATGTTGATGTCCAGGGTGTCATCCTTTTTGGCATCCCAGACCAGGGTGTCCAGGCTCAGCTTAAAGGAGCTCTTTGCCGCAGTGGTGGCAGGGGTGCGGAGCAGGGTGTCAGCACCCAGGGTGGTGCCCTTACCAGGCAGCAGGCCGGTGGCATCGCCGGTGACGGTCTTGCCGCCCTGGTCCAGCTTGCCATCCAACAGATTGGTGCCGTTGAAGTTGGCGGACTGGGAAATACGGTTGATCTCATCCAGCAGAGCGTTGACCTCAGACTGGAGAGCATCCCGCTCGGTGCTAGTATAGGTGCCGTTGGCGGACTTAGTCGCCAGCTCGACCATACGGTTGAGCATGGCGTGAACTTCGGTCAGGTTCCCCTCGGCGGTCTGGATCAGGCTGATGCCGTCCTGGGCGTTGGCGGAAGCGGTCTCCAACCCGGTGATCTGGGCCTTCATCTTCTCGCTGATGGCCAAAC
>CANOCD010000043.1 GCA_947564495.1 uncultured Angelakisella sp.
CGTGCTCCAGCAGGAACCACACCCCCTCGATGTCGTGGCCCGGGTTGACGGTGCGGCCCTCGGTGTAGTAGAGCCGGGGCGTCCCGTCCTCCGCCACGTTCTCCAGAACGCATTTCAGCTCCGGCTTGACGTGGTAGCGGAAAATTTCATCCACGCACTGAGCGGCCCGGTCCTCGTAGAGGGCCTTCCGCTCCGGGTCCACCCGCTCCATGGTGCCGGTGACGTTGAGGATGATCATGGGGCCGCCGAAGGAGCGGCCGGTCCGGGTCTCCGGGATGGTCTTGGGCCCCAGGCCGGCAGGGTCCGCCATGCCGTGGTAAAGGTCCCAGTAGAGGTCATAGGCCCGGCGGGCCCGGGCAAGGTGCTCCGCCTCCCCGGTGACGCCGTAGTATTCGGCGTTGGCCAGGGCGTAAAAAGCCTCGGAGAAGCAGTACCGCCGCTGGCGCAGGGGCTTCCCCTCGGCGGTGACGGTGAAGTACATCCGTCCCCCGGCGGCCCGGTTGATGCAGTGGTCCTCCAAAAAGTCCAGGCAGCTCTTGGAGGCCGCCAGCCACTCCTCCCGCTTGCCGTAAACGGTGCAGAGGTGGGCGAACATCCAGCCGCACCGGCCCTGCATCCAGACGCTCTTGTCGGTGGAGTAGACCTCCCCCTTGCGGTCCAGGCAGGTGTAAACGCCGCCGTGCTCCTTGTCCATCCCCTTTTCCAGCCAGAAGCGGGCGCACCGCTCCAGCTCCTCCCGGGCCCAGGCCCGGGCCTCCTGCAAAGCCTTTGTGTTCATAAGCCAACGCTCTCCTTTCTGCAATATCCCGCCATATAAAGGGGCCACGCTTTTTTCCCAGTATATCACAGCGGGAAAAAGTTTTCAATTCTTATTTTCCCTGAAAAAAATTTTTATGAAATCCGATGACAGACCGGGGGGAATGTGATACAATAAGGATGTATCCGGCCTTGGGCGGAGGGTCCGCCCGGGCCGAGCCGACGGACAGATAAATTAGGAGGTAATCGACGATGAAATTTGCCGGCATTGAGGTCCCTGTGAAAAACACGCCCCCCCTGGACCCCGGGTTCCTGCCCATCCTGAAGTTCAACCGCGCCTTCCTGTCCACCGCCAAAAAGCCGGTGGACATCGCCGTGGAGCGTTCCGGCGGCCAGATGGCGGTCTGCCACACCTTTGTCCACGGCACCCCGGAGATGGAAAAGGCCGACCGGTACTATGTCAACCGCCTGGTCAAGACCATCCTGTGGATGAAGGGCGGCTTCAAGGTCTACGTGGCCGGGGAGGAATGCGTGGCCCGGTATCTCCAGGAGGACTTCTGCTCCGGGGGCATCCAGGACTTTGACTTCGACTACATGGCCAATGTCTTTGAGCACCCCTTCCAGGTGGTGTTCTGCGACAAGGTCCCCGAGGCCAAGGACGACCCCAAGGCCATCGGCCGGCACATGGACGGCTGCCGCATCGGCTTTGACGCCGGCGGGTCCGACCGGAAGGTCTCGGCGGTGGTGGACGGGGAGACGGTCTACTCCGAGGAAGTGGTCTGGTTCCCCAAGGTGAACTCCGACCCCCAGTACCACTACGACGGCATCGTGGCGGCCATGAAGTCCGCCGCCGAGCATATGCCCCGGGTGGACGCCGTGGGCATCAGCTCCGCCGGGGTGTACATCGACAACCGCACCATGAACGCCTCCCTCTTCCTCCAGGTGCCCAAGGACCTCTTTGACGCCAAGGTGAAGGACATCTACATCCGGGCGGTCACCGACACCTTCGGGGACGTCCCCTACGCCGTGGTCAACGACGGCGACGTCTCCGCCCTGGCCGGGGCCATGAGCCTGGAGGACAACAACGTCCTGGGCATCGCCATGGGCACCAGCGAGGCGGTGGGCTACGTGGACAGCGAGGGCCGGATCACCGGGTGGCTGAATGAATTGGCCTTCGTGCCGGTGGACGTGAACCCCGAGGCCATGCGGGACGAGTGGAGCGGCGACATCGGCTGCGGGGTGAAGTATTTCTCCCAGGATTCGGTGATCAAGCTGGCCCCCGCCGCCGGCATCGACCTGGACCCCGCCCTCTCCCCCGCCGAAAAGCTGAAGGTGGTCCAGGGCCTCATGGCCGAGGACGACCCCCGGGCCGCCAAGATCTACGCCTCCATCGGCACCTACCTGGGCCACTCCCTGGCCTACTACTATGACCTCTACGGCTTCAAATACGTCCTGCTCCTGGGCCGGGTCATGTCCGGCAAGGGCGGCGACATCCTCTTTGAGACCACCAAGAAGGTCCTGGCGGATGAATATCCCGAGCTGGAGGGCAAACTCCAGCTGACCCTCCCCGACGAGAAGTTCCGCCGGGTGGGCCAGTCCATGGCCGCCGCCTCCCTGCCCGAGATCAAAAAATAAGCGGCCCGGTGGCCGCTGACACACCCTGCCTACCCTACAGGGTGACTTAGGGAGTGCCTGGAGTCATAAGCCGCAAAAGGCAGGACCCCCTAACCGCTTATGCTCCAGGCAGTTAGAATCAAAACAAAGGAGTGTTGTGAAAAGATGCTCATCACAAACGCCGAGATATTCACAGGCAAAGGCTTTTCCCACGGGGGGATGGCCTTTGGGGAGACCATCCAGGCCATCGGCCGGATAGACGGTCCCGGGGACCTGGACGCCCAGGGCTGCTACCTTGTCCCGGGGCTGGTGGACATCCACACCCACGGGGCCATAGGGGAGGACTTCTCCGATGGCCGGGCCGAAGGGATGCCCATTCTCTCCAAGTATTACGCCGCCCACGGGGTGACCTCCTACCTGGCCACCACCATGACCCTGAAGGAGCCGGTGCTCACCGAGGCCATGAAGGTCATCCGGGACGCCAAACGCCCCGAAAACGGGGCCAAGTGCGCCGGGGTCCACCTGGAGGGCCCCTTCCTGGGCTACGCCAAGCGGGGGGCCCAGGCCGCCGAGAACCTCCACAAGCCCGATGCCGAGATGTTCGCCCGGCTCAACGAGGTCAGCGGCGGGATGGTGAAGATGGTCACGGTGGCCTGCGAGGAAGAAGGGGGGATGGAGTTCATCCGCAAGGTGTCCCCCGTCTGCACCGTCTCCCTGGGCCACTCCTCGGCCAACTACGACACCGCCCTGGAGGGCTTCCAGAGCGGGGCCACCCACGCCACCCACCTCTTCAACGGGATGGACCCCCTCCACCACCGCAACCCTGGCATCATCGGAGCGGCCTTCCACGCCGGGGCCTCGGTGGAGCTCATCTGCGACGGGCTCCACATCCACCCGGAGGTCATCCGGATGGTCCACCAGATCTACGGGGAAAACCTCAACCTCATCTCCGATTCCCTGCGCTGCGCCGGGATGCCCGACGGGGACTACGAGCTGGGGGGCCAGCCCATCACCGTGAAGAACGGCAAGGCCACCCTCTCCGGCACCGACACTTTGGCGGGGTCCTCCATCTCCATGCTGGACGCCCTGCGGAACGTGGTGCGGTTCGGCCTCTCCCTCCCCGCCGCCGTCTACGCCGCCTCCACCGCCCCGGCCCGGGCCGCCAGGCTTTCTGACATCGGGGAACTCGCCGTGGGCAAAAAGGCCGACTTCCTCCTCCTGGACAAGGACCTGGAGCTGAAGGCCGTTTATATCAACGGGAAAAAACTTGACATCTGAAAGGGGTAGTTACAATGAGGATCATCGCCACAAAGGATTACGCCGAGCTGAGCCGGGCCACCGCCAGCCTCATCGCCGCCCAGGTGGTCTCCAAACCGGACAGCGTCCTGGGGCTGGCCACCGGCTCCAGCCCCATTGGGGCCTACCAGAAGCTCATCGAGTGGTACAAGGCCGGGGCTCTGGACTTCTCCGCCTGCTCTTCCCTCAACCTGGACGAGTACGTGGGGCTGACCAAGGACAACGACCAGAGCTACGCCTACTTCATGCGGACCAATCTCTTTGACCACATCAACATCAAGCCCGAAAACCTCAATATTCCCGACGGGATGAACCCCGACGCCGCCGGGGAGTGCGCCCGGTACGACGCCGTCATCGAAAAGTTCGGCGGGGCGGACCTCCAGCTGCTGGGCATCGGCCGGAACGGGCACATCGGCTTCAACGAGCCCGGGGCCGCCTTTGTCCGGGGGACCAACTGCGTCCATCTGACCCAGAGCACCATCGACGCCAACAAGCGGTTCTTCGCCCGGGAGGAGGACGTCCCCCGGAAAGCCTACACCATGGGCATCGGCGGCATCATGCTGGCCCGGAAGGTGGTCCTCATCGCCAGCGGGGCGGATAAGGCCGAGGCGGTAGCCAAGTCCTTCTTCGGGCCCATCACCCCGGAGGTCCCGGCCTCCATCCTCCAGCTCCACCGGGATTTCGTCCTGGTGGCGGATGAGGCGGCCCTGGCCAACATCCCGGGATGAACCGCCTTTTCGACCCCCAGAACTTCTTCTTCCAGGCTTTGTCCTGGACGGTGGACCTTGTGGGGATCAGCCTGTTCTGGGCCATCCTCTGCCTGCCTGTTGTGACCATCGTGCCGGCCACGGCGGCGCTGTACCACACCGCCGCCCTCTGCCTCCGGCGGGGGGAGAAGGGGGCCTTCCTGCGGTTCTTCCGGTCCTTCCTGGGGAACCTCCGGCAGGGGTGCCTCCTCTCCCTGGTCCTGGTCCCCTTGGGGCTGATCCTCGCCTGGGGGCAGAACGTGATGGCGGCGGCCTCCACCTATGTGGGGGGAGCGGCCACGGCGCTGTACGGGGTGTACTCGGTGGCGCTGGTGCTGCCCCTGGGGGCGGCGTGCTGGATGGTGGCGCTGCTGGGGCGGTTCGACTTCAGGACCAAAGAGCTGGCCCGGACGGCATTTGTGCTGACGGCGGGGCATCTGCCCAGCACGGTGCTGGTGATCCTGCTGGTCTGCGGGGCGGCGTTTTTGAGCCTGTTGTTTTTGCCGGGGCTGCTGCTTTTGCCGGCGATGGCGGGGATTCTGGTATCGCTGCCCCAGGAGCGGGTGTTCCGGAAGTACCTGCTGGAGGACTACCAGGAGCCGCTGCGGTTCTAGCGTTAGGTGGTGCCTGGAGACATAGGCAGCAAAGGCTGTCCAGGCCAAGCACCCGGTAAAAATCGAGCCAGGCAAAGTTTAGGGCCGCCCTTTTCAAAGGGCGGTAGGGTCCAGGGGCGACGCCCCTGGTCGCCCTCCGCAGAGGGCGAAATACCCCTAGGCGCCAACGGTTGGCAGAACGCAAAGACCAGGCCGCAACCCCCGAAAAAAGCCCTCCAAAAAGGCCGTGCAAAAAATAACGGTGCTGGGAACGAAGGGCAGACTTTCTCTTTGCACCCGCTGAAAGCGAAGTGACAGCCACGGCCGGTAACGAGCCTGCCCCAAACCCAGCCGCAGGAGCGCCTCTCGCTTCCGCCCTGTAGGCGCCGCCCTTCCGGACAGGGCCCCCCAGGGGCCCGAATCCGGAACGGACGAGCCCCAGCCCACCCCCCATCCAGATCCAGAAAACCCAACAAAAAGAAAAGGAGGCCAACCGCCATGAACAAAGAAACCCCCTCCCCGCTCCCGGTCATCCTCTACGGCATCACCGCCGCAGGCTGCGTGGCCAAGCTCCTGTGGGACATCTCCCAGGAGAAACCCTTCTTCCTCCAGGCCCTCTGCGCCGTCATCTGGCCGGTCCTCTTTGCCATGACCCTGCGAAACTACCTGGAGGAGTCCAAGGAGGCGGCCGAGGAGTGAAAAAGGGCCTCATCGCTGTCATCCTCTACGGCGTCTGCGCCGTCATCTGGCTGGTGAACTGCATCCTGGAGCTTTCCCGGTCCGGGGGCACGGTGGACGGCCTCACCGTCCTTGCCGCCATCGTCTGGACCGCGGGCTTCGTCATCCTCCTCCGCCGGTATCTCCGTGACCGATAAATCAAATTACAGAAAGAAGGTATCCCCCATGAAAGACATCTCCAAATACCAGGGCGTCATCCCCGCCTTTTACGCCTGCTACGATAAAAACGGCGACGTCTCCCCCGAAGGGGTCCGGGCCCTGACCAAATACTTTGTGGATAAGGGCGTCAAGGGCGTCTACGTGGGCGGCTCCTCCGGGGAGTGCATCTACCAGAGCGTCGCCGAGCGCAAACTGGTGCTGGAAAACGTTGTGGCCGCCGCCCAGGGCAAGCTCACCATCATCGCCCACGTGGCCTGCAACAACACCCGGGATTCCAAGGAGCTGGCCGCCCACGCCGACAGCCTGGGCGTTGACGCCGTGGCCGCCATCCCCCCCATCTACTTCCACCTGCCGGAGTACGCCATCGCCGCCTACTGGAACGACATCAGCGCCGCCGCCCCCAACACCGACTTTGTCATCTACAATATCCCCCAGCTGGCCGGGGTAGCCCTGACCATGCCCCTCTTCCGGGAGATGCTGAAAAATCCCAAAGTCGCCGCCGTGAAAAACTCCTCCATGCCGGTCCAGGACATCCAGATGTTCAAGACCGAGGGGGGCGAGGGCTTCGTGGTCTTTAACGGCCCCGACGAGCAGTTCATCTCCGGCCGTGTCATCGGGGCCGACGGCGGCATCGGCGGCACCTACGGGGTGATGCCGGAGCTGTTCCTCAAGATGGACGAGCTGATCCGGGCCGGGAAGACCGCCGAGGCCCTGCCTGTCCAGAACGCCGCCAACGAGATCATCTACACCATGTGCGCCGCCAAGGGGAATATGTACGGCGTCATCAAGGAGATCCTCCGCCGCCGGGAGGGCCTGGACCTGGGCGGCGTCCGGGAGCCCCTCTACAACCTGGTCCCCGAGGACAAGGCCGTGGTGGACAAGGCCGTGGAGCTCATCGACAACGCCATGCGGAAGTTCATCGGCTAAAACATCCCTCAGCAGACAAAGCGACCCGGGGCCTTTTCAGCGAAAGGCTCCGGGTTTTCCTTGACAGCCCGCCCCCGGGATGGTACAATAAAACGGTCGAATGGGGGAGTAGTTTCCGTCTCCGGGGTCAGCCCGGGGCGGAGGCAAGTCAACACACTGGACCGGCCACGCCGGGCCTGGCTTGTCTGGAAAAACGAGACTCATGTATCACTGGCGTCAGCGGTACAGGGGTCTTTTTTTGTCCCCCGCCGCCGATGCCTGGGCCGCTCCGGGCCTTTTGCCGCCCGGGCCAAAAGGAGGACATAAAAATGAGACTATGGGAGCTGTTTTTCATCGCCGTGGGCCTTTCCATGGACGCCTTCGCCGTGTCGGTCTGCAAGGGCCTTTCGGCGGGACGGGCAAGGCCCGGGCACTGCCTTACCGCCGGGGCCTGGTTCGGGGGATTCCAGGGGCTGATGCCCCTCCTGGGCTACCTCCTGGGGGCCCGCCTGGAGAGCTTCATCACCCGGATCGACCACTGGATCGCCTTCGTCCTCCTGGGCTTCATCGGCCTCCAGATGGTCCGGGAGTCCCGGGACTGCCCCGACTGCCAGGAGATGGACGCCTCCTTCTCCCCGGGGGCCATGTTCCCCCTGGCGGTGGCCACCAGCATCGACGCCCTGGCGGTGGGGGTGACCTTCGCCTTTCTCCGGGTGGACATTCTCCCGGCGGTCAGCCTCATCGCCGTGGTGACCTTCCTGCTTTCCGCCCTGGGGGTCAAGGCGGGGAGCGTCTTTGGCATCCGGTACAAGTCCCGGGCGGAGCTGGCCGGAGGGGTGGTCCTCATCCTCATGGGGACGAAGATCCTGCTGGAGCACCTGGGCTTTCTGGGATAGCCCCCCGCTTTGCAGAGAAAAACGGCCTCTCGGGTCACTCCGAGGGGCCGCTTTTGTTAGTAGTTGTTGGGGTCCAGCCATTCCACCTGGTCCGCACGCACCCGTTCCACCAGGGCGGGGTCGGGTTCGTCCAGGGGCCACTGGCCGTTTTTGGGGTCCAGGACCAGGCGGTTTAACCGCACCCCGTCCAGGGTGGCAACGGTCTTGTTGTTGCAGGCTTGGTAGGAAAGGGTGAGGTCGATCTGTACGTCCTCCCCGAAGGTTGCCAGCTGGGAGAGGTCCCGGAACCGGGGGTATTCGCTCATGAAGTCCATCCGCAGGACCTTTA
>CANOCD010000044.1 GCA_947564495.1 uncultured Angelakisella sp.
CACCTTTTGGAAAAGGTGGACGAAAACTTTGCTTGGCTCGATTATTAGCTTGCGGGTGGTTTGGCCCCTGCCTGGAGACTTAGTCTCGTTATATACTATCACCATACATAAGGAGTGACTTGGATGGACTGGCAGCGATTCCTGGAATTTTTAGCCCTGGCCGAACAGCTTAAATGCCGTGCCCGCCACTGCACCAACTCCCAAGGGGACCCCGAAAGCGTCGCCGAACACAGCTGGCGGGCCGCCCTCATGGCCCAGCTCCTGGCCCCGGAGTTCCCCGGTCTGGACATGGACCGGGTCATCCGGATGTGCCTCGTCCACGACCTGGGCGAAGCCGTGACCGGGGACATCCCCACCTTCCGAAAAACCAAGGCCGACGAGGAGATAGAGGACCAGGCGGTAGCGGGCATCCTCTCCCGTCTCCCCGAGAAAACACGCCGGGACTTCGCCGCCCTCTTCGACGAGATGGCCCAGCTGGAGACCCCCGAGTCCCGCCTCTTCAAGATCCTGGACAAGGTGGAAGCGGTGATCCAGCACAACGAATCCCCCCTCTCCACCTGGGAAGAGCTGGAGTTCGACCTTCAGCGGAGGTACGGGGTCCAGGAGGCGGCCTGGTTTCCCCAGACAAAGGAGCTGCGGGAGGCCGTCCTCCGCCAGACCGAAGAAAAGATCGCCAAGGGGGTATAACAATGGAGACCATCAAGCTCTACGAGCAGGACAGCCATCTTACCCAATGGGAGGCTGTCGTTCTGGACTGCCTGCCTGTCATCGACGGCTACCACATCGTTTTGGACCGCACCGCCTTCTTCCCCGAGGGGGGCGGGCAGCTCTCCGACGGGGGGACCATCAACGGCGTCCAGGTCTTTGAGACCCACGAGAAGGAGGGGCGAATCCTCCACACCACCAATTTCCCCATCCCGACGGGGACCAAGGTGGATTGCCGCCTGGACTGGGAGCGGCGGCTGGACCATATGCAGCAGCACACCGGGGAGCACATCCTTTCCTGGGCCTTCTGGAGCCTTTTCGGGGTGGAGAACATCGGCTTCCACATGGGGGCCGACCTGGTGACCATCGACCTGAGCCGCCCCGTGACCCAGGAGGAGATGGACGCCGCTGAGGACCGGGCCAACCAAAACATCTGGGAAAACCACCCCATCCGGTGCTACGTCGCCTCCCCCGAGGAGGTGGACAGGCTGACCCTGCGGAAAAAGACCGAGAAGGTGGCCGGGGATTTGCGGATCGTGGAGATCGAGAGCGGGGACGTCTGCACCTGCTGCGGCACCCACGCCCGTTCCACCGGCGAGGTGGGGATGGTCAAGCTCCTTCGCCAGGAGCATACCAAGGGCGGGAGCCGGGTGGTGTTCCTCTGCGGGGGGCGGGCCCTCCGGGACTACCGGGAGAAGAACCGGGTGACCCAGGAGGCGGGGGCGGCCCTTTCGGTGAAGGAGCGGGACATCCCCGACGGCATCCGGCGCCTCAAGGGGGAGATCGCCTCCCAGGGGGCGGCCCTGCGGGAGAAGGGGAAGCTCCTTGCCGAGATCTACGCCCGGGAGCTGCTGGCCTCCGCCCCGGAGGGGGGACGGCTGGGGAAGGTCATCGTCACCTGCCAGCCCGACCTGGACAGCAAGGAGGCGAAGCTCCTGCTGGGCAAGCTCATCGAGGCGCCGGGGGTGGCGGCGGTGGTCCTTTGGCCGGTCCCGGGAAAGGACGGGGAAGAAGGGCGGCTCTGCTACCTTGCGGGCAAGGCGGCGGACAGCCCGGCGGACTGCAAGTACCTCTGCGAGCTGCTCAACGGGCTGTACAACGGCAAGGGCGGCGGCAAGGCCAACTTTGCCCAGGGCTCCGGCAAGCTGCGGGCTGACTGGCAGGAGACGGCGGAGGGCCTGCGGAGGATGCTGTAACCGTGTCCAAAAAGAAGGTGGAAAGGGGGCGGGGCCGTGACTTTGGGAAAACTCAGCGGGGAGACCAGGGCGACCCTTGGCGCCATCTTGGCTCTGGCCTGGCCCACCATGCTGGAGCAGATGATGCAGTCCGCCGTCCAGTACATCGACACCGCCATGGTGGGCTCCCTGGGGACCCAGGCCACCGCCGCCGTGGGGGCCACCTCCACCATCGGGTGGCTGGTGGGGTCCTCCATCACCGCCTTCAGCATCGGCTTTCTGGCCGTCATCGCCCGGGCCTGCGGCGCCGGGGACCAGGAGGCCGCCCGCCGGGCGGCGGGGCAGGCGGTGCTTTCGGCCCTGGTCATCGGCACGGTGATGACCCTGGCCACCACCGCCGTCAGCGGGGTCATCCCGGTGTGGATGCAGGTGGAGCCCGGCATCCGGGGGATGACCTCCCGGTACTTCCTTATCCTCTACCTGCCCATGCTTCCCCGGACCGCCGGCATCATCTTCGGCACCGCCCTCCGGGCCGCCGGGGACACCCGGACCCCCATGAAGGTGGGCCTTCTGGTCAACTGCGTCAATGTGGTCCTCAACTTTCTCCTCATCTATCCCGCCCGGACTGTCTCTTTGTGGGGGCGGGCGGTGACCATCCCCGGGGCGGGGATGGGGGTGGCGGGGGCCGCCGCCGCCAGCGCCGTGGCCTTCACATGGGGCGGCCTCCGGATGACCCGGGTCCTCTGGCGGCACCCGGTCATCTCCCCCAGGGGACAGAGCCTCCGCCCCGACCGGTCCATCCTGGCCCCCTGCCTCCGGGTGGCCCTGCCCAATATGCTCCAGCGGTTCGGGACCTCCCTGGGATACGTGGCCTTCGCCGCCATGATCAACTCCCTGGGGGAGGTGGCCGCAGCCGCCCACACCATCGCCAACACGGTGGAATCCGCCTTTTACATCCCCGGCTACGGGATGCAGACCGCCGCCGCCACCCTTACCGGCAACGCTTACGGGGCCGGGGACGAGGGGCGGATGAAGTCCCTGACCTCCATGTTCCTGCCGGTGGAGGTGGCCCTCATGTGCCTCACCGGCGGGGCCCTGTTCCTCTCCGCCCCGACCCTTATGGGGCTTTTCTCCTCCAGCGGGGAGGTCATCGCCCTGGGCAGCACCGTCCTGCGGATGGTGGCCGTCTCGGAGCCCCTCTACGGCGTCTCCATCATCGTGGAGGGGATGATGATGGGGGTGGGGCGGACCCGGACCCCCTTCGTCTACAACATTCTGGGGATGTGGTGCGTCCGCATCGCCGGGACCTTCCTCTGCACCCAGGTCCTGGGGTATGGCCTTATCTCGGCCTGGGCCTGTATGATCGCCCACAACGGCCTGCTGTTCCTCCTCTACCTGCGGATGTACCTCAGCGGCAGGTGGGACCCCCTGCGAAATTAAAAAAGCGCCGGTTGGATTACCTCACCGGCGCTTTTTCTATACACTCTCCCGCACCACCAGGCGGCAGGGGAGGCGGAGCTGGAGCAGCTCGCTGTGCCCCCCGGCGACACGGTCCAGAAGGAGCTTCACCGCCAGCCGCCCCATATCGTCCTTGGGGATGTGGATGGTGGTGAGCCGGGGGTGGACCATCTCCGCCGGGGCGATGTCGTCCACCGAGATGATGGCCACGTCCGCCGGGACCGAAAGGCCCTTCTTCCGCAGGCCCAGCACCGCCCCCAGGGCCACGCTGTCGTTGGCGCAGAAGATGGCGGTGGGGGGCTCCGGCTGGGACATGAGGGCCACCGCCCCCTTCTCCCCGCCCTCGGCGGTCTGGGGGACCTCCCGGACCAGCTCCCGGAGGAAGGGCAGGCCCTTTTCCCGGAGGGTCTCCCAGTAGCCGCTGTAGCGGTTTTCCACGCTGCACTCCCCCAGGTAGGCGATGCGGGTGTGGCCCTGGCCCAGAAGGTGCTCCATGGCCATCCGGGCGGCCTCCCTGCCGCTGCAAAGGACCTGGTCCACCTCCGCCTGGCCCGAGGGATTCAGGCCCACGGCGATGGCGGGCCACCGCCGCCCCAGCCGCCGGGCGGCCTCCCCGGAGCTCCGCCCCAGGAGGATGAGGCCGGAGGGCCGCAGCCGCTCCAGCCGCCGGAAGCCCCGCTCCATTCCCTGCTCCAGGGGGACCGAGGGGAGGAGGGGGCAGCCCTGGCGCAAAATTTCCTGGTCCACCGCCTGGGCCAGGGCCTGGAAGAAGGGGTCGCTCTCGGTGTCGGTGACCCGGGCCAGCAGAGTGACCAGACGGGGGGGCTCTTTTTTGTCGGTTTCGCCCAAGCGCAGGGCCCGGGCGGCGGGATTGGGGGTGTAGCCCAGCTCCCGGGCGGCCTCCCAGATCCTTTGGGCGACCTCCGGGGAGGCGGCCTTTTCCCCCAGCCCCCCCAGCACCCGGGAGACGGTGGACACCGACACCCCGGCCTTTTTGGCGATCTCCTTCTGGCTTGCCATCCTACTTCCTCCTGTGGGCGGTGATAAGGGTGAGGCTTTTGGCGTTCACCGTGATGACAAAGCCTGCTCCCTCTGCGTACCAGTTCTTCCCCCGCCTGGTGACGGCGGTCTCCGGGGCGGCGATCTGCCCCCGGCACCAGTCCACGGGGTCGACAGCCTCCCCCAGGCCCAGGTTTTTCCGGATTCGCACCGCCCCCAGGGCCGTGGTGTGGAGCCGGTCCAGCTGTTCCAGCAGCTTTGTCTTTTCCATGGGGTCTCCTCCTTCGTGGCCGTCTTGCCAGGACCTTCTTTTTCCAGTGTACCACATCGGAAGCCGTTACGCAATCGTTTGGGTAAATTTTCCGGCATTGTATCCCATTCCTTTGGTACAATAGGCTTGTACCGGGGCGGAGGCGTCATCCTCCCGCCCCAAGGAAAGGAAAGAAAGGATGGTCTGTATGAAGTACATCTTCCTCAACCTCAAACGCTTTGACATCCCCCCGGAGCTGGGGGGGGTCAACCGGCTGGCCCCTCTGCCCCAGTGGGGGGCCGCCGTGGTCACCGGCGTCCAGGAGAAGCTCCGGCCCCTGGCGGAGGAGTGCCGTTTCCCTGTCTTCTTCCCCGAGGCCCACATCCTGGGGGCCGCCGGGGCTCTGGCGGCGGATTCCCCGGTGGAACTGGGCTGCCAGGGGGTGTTCCGCCAGGATACCGCCGTGGGGGGGAACTTCGGGGCCTTCACCACCGGGCGGCCCGCCCACGCCGCCGCCGCCCTGGGCTGTGGCTGGACCATGATCGGCCACTGTGAGGAGCGCCGGGACAAGGCCGGCGTCCTGGCCGAGGCCGGGGTCCAGGACACCGCCGCCGTGAACCGTGTCCTCAACCAGGAGGTCCGCCGGGCCGCCGAGGCCGGCCTCAATGTCCTCTACTGCATCGGGGAGACTGCCGAGGAGTCCCCCCGCCGTGACGAGGTCCTCCGGGAGCAGCTCACCGTGGGCCTGGAGGGGGTGGACACCGCCGACGGAAAGGTGGTCATCGCCTACGAGCCAGTCTGGGCCATCGGCCCCGGCAAGACCCCTCCCGGGCGGGAGTTCATCCAGGAGGTGGCCCGGGTCATCAAGGGCATCACCGGGGGGCTGCCGGTGGTCTACGGCGGCGGCCTCAAGACCGACAACGCCGCCATGCTGGCCTCCATCCCGGAGATGGACGGCGGCCTCATCGCCCTCACCCGGTTCACCGGGGAGATCGGCTTCTACCCCGACGAGTACATCGAGATCATCCACACCTACTTCGGTAAATAAAGGAGGACACCCCCATGAAAGAGTTCCAGTTTGAGTACGGCCACGGCTTTATGAAGGCCCAGCTGCCCGATTCCACCGACGTCTTTATCCCCGGGGAGACAGTCCCCGATCCCCCCTGCCTGCCCCAGGATTGGGACAGCCTCTACAACGCCACCCTCCAGAGCATCCGCAACCCCATCGGGATGCCCGCCCTCAAAGAGCTGGCCGGCCCCGGCAAGACGGTGGTGTTCGTCATCCCCGATATTGTAAAGGGCGGGAACCAGCCCACCAGCCACCGCAAGGTGGCCATCCGGGCCTGCCTGGACGAGCTCTACGCCGCCGGGGTGGAGAAGAAGGACATCCTCCTCCTGTTCTCCAACGGCCTCCATCCCCGGGCCACCGTGCCGGAGATGCGGACCATCCTGGGGGAGGAACTCTTCGGCGAGTTCTACCCCTCCGGCCAGATCACCAGCCACGACAGCGAGGATTACGACCACCTGGTGGACCTGGGCTTCACCGCCGCCGGGGACCACGTCATCATGAACAAGTACGTCTTTGACGCCGATATTGCCGTCCTCATCGGTCATACCCAGGGTAATCCTTACGGCGGATATTCCGGAGGGTATAAACACTGCGCCACCGGCATCACCCACTGGCGGTCCATCTCCTCCCACCACGTCCCCCAGGTGATGCACCAGCCCGACTTCGTCCCCGTCTCCACCAAAAGCGTCATGCGGGGCAAGTTCGACCAGCACGGGATGCTCATGGAGGAGAAGATGGGCAAGAAGTTCTTCTGCTGCGACGCCGTGCTGGATACCAAGTCCCGCCAGATCGAGATCAACTCCGGCTGGGCCAAGGAGATGCAGCCCGTCAGCTGGGCCACCGCCGACAAGCGCACCTATGTCCCCTGGGCCGGAAAGAAGTACGACGTCATCGTCTTTGGGATGCCCACCAACTTCCACTACGGGGACGGCATGGGCACCAACCCCATCCAGATGATGCAGGCCCTCTCCGCCCAGGTCATCCGCCACAAGCGGATCATGTCCGACCATTGCGTCTTTATCGTCCCCTCCATCTGCGACGGCTGGTTCCACGAGGAGCGTTGGCCCTACCTTCGGGAGCTCTACGAGATGTTCCAGCACGACTCCATGAACATCCTTCCCGATATGAACCGGTACGGGGAATACTTCGCCACCAAGGAGGAGTACATCCGCAAGTACCGCTTCGCCAACGCCTTCCACCCCTTCCACGGCTTTTCCATGATGAGCTGCGGCCATCTGGCCGAGGAGCACACCTCCGCCATCTACATCGTGGGGGCCCGGGAGACCGGCATCGCCCGGGGGATGGGCCTCAAGACCCGGGCCACCGTGGAAGAGGCCCTGGCCGACGCCATGAAGAAGTATGTGGGGCCTGACCCCAACATCCTGGCCCTGCCCAAGACCTTTACCACCGCCGCCGTCCACCTCTGCATGAAGGACGGGAAGTAAGCCGCCATGGAACTGTTCGCCTTTCTCATCAGCCTAGGGGCCACCACCGCCGGGGCCATCTCCGGCATCGGCGGCGGGGTCATCATCAAGCCGGTGCTGGACGCCGTCTCCGGCCTGCCGGTGGCCACCATCAGCTTCCTTTCCGGCTGCACCGTCCTGGCCATGTCCGTCGTCTCCCTGGCCCGGAACACCGGGGCCAAGATCGACCGGGCCTCCTCCACCCCTCTGGCCCTGGGGGCCGCCGTGGGGGGCTTGCTGGGCAAGCGGGTCTTTGACCTGGTCCGGGGGGGCTTCCCCGCCGGGGTGGTGGGGGTGGTCCAGTCCGCCCTCCTCCTCCTCATGCTCCTGGCGGTGTTCCTCTTTATGAAGGGCAAGGGGAAGATCCCCACCTACCAAGTGAAAAACCTTGTGGTGACCGCACTGGCGGGGCTCTCCCTGGGGATGCTCTCCGCCTTCCTGGGCATCGGCGGGGGGCCGCTGAACATCGCCCTCCTGGCCTTCCTCTTTTCCATGGACTCCAAGACCTGCGCCGTGAACTCCATCTACATCATCCTCTTTTCCCAGACCGCCAGCTTTCTTTCAACCATCCTGGGCGGGCGGGTGCCGGAGTTTTCCCCGGTGATGCTGGGGCTGATGATCGCCGGGGGCGTGGGCGGCGGATTCCTGGGCAGCGCCCTGGTAAAGAAGATGGACAACGCCAAGGTGGACCGGTTCTTCACCTGGATGCTGGCCTTCCTGGCGGTGATCTCCGGGTGGAACCTCTGGAAATACATCGGGATGATCTGATA
>CANOCD010000045.1 GCA_947564495.1 uncultured Angelakisella sp.
ACACCCTACATTCCCTTGCGGTTCTCTCGGCTTGTGCCTGGAGTCCTGCCTACTTCTTGTTCCGGCTCTTTCCGCCGCCGTTTGGAAGCTCCCGGCGACCCGCCGCGTACTGCCCCGGGCAAATATCCATCACCGGCCGTACCGGCTGGATCAACGCCCTCTCATACTGACACACCCACTGTATCCCCCGGTCGATCCGGCCCTCGCCGTTCCCCCCGTCTACCGTCTCCCCCGGCTTGATGGGCACATCGTTGTCATACAGATACTGCCCCACATTGTAAAGGTAGTTGGCCATGGGATTGGGGTCCAGCTCCCGGAAGTGGATCTGCACATCCGGCAGCCCCAAGGCGTACAGCCCCAGGGTATCCATGATCCGCTCCTCCGCCTCCCCGTCGCTGACATTGAAGAACCTTGCGTTCACCCCGTACCACAGGAACCGGCTGTCCCCCTTCAGGGGATTATTCAGCGCCTGCTCCCGGGTCAGCAGTTTCCCCGCCGAGGGGGTCCACACCGCCGTGCAGCCGGGATACAGCTCCAGGGCGGTCTCCAGCCAGGCGGTGAGCAGCCGGGCCCGCTCCAGGTAGGGCAGCCCCGAGGCCATGAAGTCGCTGCACATCACCATATATTTGCAGCTGTCCAGCAGCTCCGACCCGTCCTGGACGTCCCACAGCTGGCTCCTCTGGAAATCATCAATAGCCCCCGGGTCAAAGTCGCTGGCCGGGGCGGTGAGGACCTGGGCGGGCACCTTGGCGTTGTCCTTGTACTCCACCAGCAGCCCCTTGGCCGCAAAGGAGTACAGCCCGTCCGACTGCTGGGTCACCATGTCGATGTCACACCCCAGTTTCTCCCCCAGCTTTTGGGCGAACAGTTCCGGCTCGGGCCGCTCCGGCTTCTCCTGGAACAGCAGCATGAGCCAGATGAGTTTGTGGAAGTCCGGGGCCTCCTCTCCCCTGTCCTGCTGGAAGGTCTCCTGCTCCCCCTGGGGTTCCTCCCGGGGCTCCATCCTGGTCTCCTCCACGGTCGGGGCGGGCTCCGCCTCCTCCTTCTTTTTGCCGAAAATGCCGCTGAACAATCCCATACCATTGTCCTCCTTACGTAAAAATAAGAATAAACCCAAGAAAAGCCATTGGGTTTTCCTGGGTTTTGTTCAATAGGATCAAAAGGCGATCTTTAAGGTCATGCCGTCCAGGGCGGAACCCTTGGACCGGGTCACCGGCAGCTTTTCCTCCGCCGAGCGGCCCACCGTCTCCCCGTCCCGGATGGTCACGTCCGATTTCAGCATATAGATGCACAGGTCGTAGAGGAACTCCATGATCTCCCCCGGGGCATGGGCGCTGTCCAGGATCTCCATCTCCTCCCGGCCGAAGGCTTTGAGGCCGTAGGTGTAGCCGCAGCCCCCCTTCTTCCCCCGGTAAAGGCCGATGTACACCCAGTCCATCACCGGCAGGTCCCCGGCTTTCAGGTCCTGGGCCACTTTCAGGTAGAACTCCGGCTGGAACACCGTGCCGCTGGTGTAGATGCCCAGCACCTCCGGCTGGTCCAGGGCGCTGGCCGCCAGGGCGGTGAACAGCTTGGCCGCTCCCACCGGGTCCTTTTCGTTCCCCAGCACCGAGATCAGAAGGTGGGCGGTATGGGTCTTGGTGACCTCCACCGCCTCCTTCCAGAAGTAGTTGGCGGCGGCGAAACGCTCCGCCTCTCCCCCGGGGACCGGGGCCTCCATGAGGGAATAGGCGCACATGACGCCGTTCACCCAGAACACCGCCATGTTTTCGTCCTCGTCCGACCCCGGGTCCTCCCCCGTGTCGTCAGGGGTGATGCCCCACTCCTCCCGGAGGGTCCGGAGGACGGCCTGTTTCTCCCATTTGGCCTCCTTCAGCAGCACGAAGCCGATGAAGCCGCCGGAGCGGTCCTTCTTCTCCTCGTTGCCGCCGGACTCCCCGGTCTTGGCGGTCTTGTTGCCCGCAGGGACCGGGTCCTTCTTCTTTTTGCCCAAGAGGTTGTCCAAAAATCCCATTTTCCTGTCCTCGTTTCAGATCAGTTTTCCTGGATTTTCAATGAGCCGCTGGTTGGCGCTCCCCCGGTACTGGAGGGTCAGGTCCCGCTCCTCCTCCCGATAGGGGCCGTCGATCAAAAGGTCGCAGAGGTCCAGAAGCTCCAGGATGGCAGGGCGGTCCCTGCCCAGTTCCACCAGCTGCTCCAGGGTGTAGCCGGAGTAGCAGACCACGTCCTTGCCCATGGCCTTCGCCCCCCGGGCGACGGCGCAGAGGGGCTCCGGCTGGCAGAAGGGCTCCCCGCCGGAAAAGGTCACCCCCTGGAGGAGGGGGTCCTCCCCGATCTCCCGGAGGAGACCGGAGACCTCCGCCACCCGTCCCCCCTGGAAGGGATGGGTCTGGGGGTTGTGGCAGCCGGGGCAGTGGTGGGGGCAGCCCTGGGTAAAGATGACATAGCGGAAACCGGGCCCGTCGACGATGGACTCCGGTTCGATACCGCTGATCCGCAGGAGGTCAGACCCCATGCTTCACACGGTCCTTTTCCTCCGCCCGCTTGGCGTTGTTGAAGCGGTCGGTGGTGCCGACCAGATAACCGGTGATGCGGCGGATACGCTCGAATTTGACGCCCTCGCCGATCCTTCCGGCGGATACAACAGTCTTGATGGTCATGGTCCTTGTTCTCCTTTGTGATCAAATTTCCTGGGGCATATCTTCAGATATTATTCCAGTCCGACAAAGTGGGGCATATTGGGGAACTTCTTCCGCAGCTCCCGGAGCTTTTCCAGGGGGACCCCCTCCCCCTCCCGGCGGCCGCACCGGGGGCAGACCTCGTCGATGACCCCGGTGTACCCGCAGATGGGGTCCCGGTCCACCGGGTGGTTCACCGAGCCGTAGCCCACCCCGTTCTCCTTCATGCAGCGGATCACCGCCTCAAAGGCTTCGGGGTTCTTGCAGGTGTCCCCGTCCAGCTCCACGTAGCTGATGTGCCCGGCGTTGGTGAGGGCGTGGTAGGGGCCCTCCAGCTGGATCTTCCGGAACGCCTTGATGGGGTAGTACACCGGCACGTGGAAGGAATTGGTGTAGTAATCCCGGTCGGTGATGCCGGGGATGAGGCCGAACACCTTGCGGTCGATGCGGACGAACCGCCCGGAAAGGCCCTCGGCGGGGGTGGCCAGCAGGGTGAAGTTAAGGCCGGTCTTTTCCGACTCGTCGTCCATGAGCTTTCTCATATGGCCGATGATCTCCAGGCCCAGCTTCTGGCTCTCCTCGCTTTCCCCGTGGTGCTTGCCGGTGAGGGCCACCAGCGTCTCGGCCAGGCCGATGAAGCCCACGCTGAGGGTGCCGTGCTTGATGACCTCCCCGATGGTGTCGTCCATCTCCAGGGTGTCCGAGTCGATCCACACCCCCTGGCCCATGAGGAAGGGGTAGTTGCGGCACTTTTTGGCCGCCTGGATCTTGAACCGGTGGAGGAGCTGGCGGACCACCAGGGCCACCCGCTCGTCCAGGATGCGGTAAAACTCGTCGATGTTCCCCTTGGCCTGGATGCCGATCCGGGGGAGGTTGATGGAGGTGAAGCTCAGGTTGCCCCGCCCGCAGGTGACCTCCCGGCTGGGGTCGTAGTGGTTGCCCATGACCCGGGTGCGGCAGCCCATATAGGAGACCTCGGTGTTGTAGTCCCCGGGGCGGTAATACTGGAGGTTGAAGGGGGCGTCCAGGAAGCTGAAGTTGGGGAAAAGCCGCTTGGCGGAGGTGCGGATGGCCAGCTGGAACAGGTCGTAGTTGGGGTCCTCCGGGTTGTAGCTGACCCCCTCCTTCACCTTGAAGATCTGCACCGGGAAGATGGGGGTCTCCCCGTTGCCCAGGCCGGCGTCGGTGGCCTCCAGGAGGTTGCGGACCACCATCCGGCCTTCGGGGGAGGTATCGGTGCCGTAGTTGATGGAGCTGAAGGGCACCTGGGCCCCCGCCCGGGAGTTCATGGTGTTCAGGTTGTGGACCAGGGCCTCCATGGCCTGGTAGGTGGCCTTGTCCGTCTCGGTGAGGGCCACCTCCACGGCGGCGTGGTGGGCGTCCAGACACTGGGTATCGGTGATGGACTGGTAGCCCCCGTCCTGCTGGTGCCGGGGGAGCCACCGGCAGAGGCGCATCCCGTACTCCCGCTCCTCCCCCATGGTCAGGTCCTCGGTGCCCAGGTGCTCCTTGATGGCCTCCACCAGGGCCCTGCCGTCCGACTGGGACATCCCGAAGCGGAAGGCGAAGTAGTGGGCCAGGGCTTTGAAGTATTCCTTCCGGAAGGTCTTGCGGACCCCGGGGGCCATGGAGTAGTCGAAGTTGGGCACCGACTGGCCGCCGTGCATCTCGTTCTGGTTGGCCTGGATGGCGATGCAGCCCAGGGCGGAGTAGCTCTGGATGCTGTTGGGCTCCCGAAGGTAGCCGTGGCCGGTGGAGAAGCCGCCGTGGAACAGCTTTAAGAGGTCGATCTGGCAGCAGGTCTCGGTGAGCATGTAGAAGTCTTTGTCGTGGATGTGGATGTCCCCGTTGATGTGGGCGGCGGCGGCGTCCTTGGGGAGGATGTAGTTGTCGATAAAGTATTTGGAGCCTTCGGAGCCGTATTTCAGCATGGTGCCCATGGCGGTGTCGGCATCGATGTTGGCGTTTTCCCGCTTGATGTCGGCGTCCTTGGCGTAGGCGAAGGTCAGCTCCTTGTAGATCTCCATCAGGTCGCCTTCCGACTGGCGGATCTTGGCGTGCTCGGCCCGGTAGAGGATGTAGGCTTTGGCGGTCCTGGCGAAGCCCTCCCGGATGAGGGTCTCCTCCACCAGGTCCTGGACCTGCTCCACCGTGGGGACCCGGCGGCCGGGGATGGCCTCCACCACGGCGGCGGTAAGGCCCTCCAGCTTCTTGGCGGAGATCTTCTCCTCCGGCACCGCCACGCAGGCTTTGCGGATGGCCTCCTTGATCTTGGCGGCGTCAAAGGGGACCGTTTCCCCGTTGCGCTTCTTGATGGACTTTGGCGGCGCTTTTTTGGCCGCCGGGGCCTTGGCCGGCCTTTGGGTTTCCTTGGACATAAAAAAAGCCTCCTCGCAGGATAGGGGGTAAACACAACATCTAGTTGTCGACCCGTCGTTTTTGCTGGATATATAGTACAACATCTTGGGGGAAAAAGCAAGAGGGGAAATGACGGTTTTTGGGTCGAAATTTTTATGCTCTCTTATTTTGAACAAGTTTCTATCGCTTTTCCATCACTTTTCTGTGGTCTATCCTTTGGCGGGGCCCACATTGACGGGACAAGGGGCGGCGGGACGAAGTTGTTCCCCGGCTCCAAAAAAAATTGCGGCGGCCCGGGGCCGTGGCCTGTCCCCTACTAATGGTGGTGCTGGGACCTAGGTCCTGCCTGGAATCGGAGCTTCCCAGGAAACAAAAGGTGGAAAACCACCCTCTCCGGCCTGGAAGGGCGGTTCTCCACACCGGCGATACCCGGCAGTATTCCAGATCCACGGCCCGGAGAGCTTGTCCGTGGTGGAACGCTCCCCGGCGGGCGGACCTCCCTCTAGCTATCCCAGCAGGGCGGTCCTCTCCGCGACCCTTCTTTTGACTGCGGAAACGGTCTCCTCTATAGACAGGCTGGTTATGTCGATCACGTTTTCCTCGTAAGCCCCCAGGTCCTGGAACTGCGTCCACATCCTTTCCACCAGCCGGGTGTTGGTCTCCCGGTCCAGCTTGGAGCGGCCCGTTGCCCGCCTCAGCGTCTCTTCCCTGCCGGCCCTCAAAACGAGATAGTGCACCTCGTGGCCCTCCCGGGCGGCCTGGAGCCAGGGCTCCAAGAACCAGGGCCCCACGATGCCGTCCACCACCACGTCGTACCCGCCCCGGGCGTACCGTTTGGCGGCCTCCAAAAAGGCTTCGATGACCACCAGGTTCTGCTGCTCCGACCCCGGCAGGTGGGGCGGGATGGCCCCCTTGCTCAGGAACTGGTAAAAGTCGTCGGTGTGCATATGGACCGACCGCTCCAGGTCGGACTCTCTTGCAAGGGCGGCGGAGACGGTGGTTTTCCCGGTCCCCGGCGAACCGGAGATCACGATCATCCTTCCCATGCTCATTCTGCTCCTTCCTCCTCTCCTGTCTCGGGCTCCGGCAGGTCCGCCTCAAAGCCCAGAACGGGCTCCCCGCCGACGGTGTCCTCCAGGCGGAGGCGGAAACGGCAGGAGCCGAAGTCCCACTCCCGCCAGTCCCGGGTGACGGCGTGCCGCCCCGGCTCCCCGGTCCCCCGGATCACAACGGGAAAATAGCCGGAATAATGGCTCCACCCGTTGTCCCCGGGGAAGTAAGCCCAGAGCTCCCGGCAGCGCAGGGGGTCCAGGCCCAGGGCCTCAAAGAGGGCCTGGGCCTCCCGGGGGAGCCGCTGTTCCATCCACCGGCGGTACCAGCGGCAGTCCGGGCATTGGCAGGAGACCGGCTCCTCGTTCCGGTCAAGTTCCCTTGTCCCCTCCCGGTCAAGGGCGAAAAACTCGGTCATCTTCCCCATCTTGTCAGCCCAAGGGGTCGGCGGCCAGGTACTGCTCCGGGTTGGTGTAGATGTTGTTCACCGACATGGTGAAGTGCAGATGGGGCCCGGTGACAAAGCCGGTGGCCCCCACCTTGCCGATGGGGTCGCCGGTCTTGACCATCTGCCCGGCCTCCACCTCCACGGCGTCCAGGTGGTAATACCAGCTTTTCAGCCCGAAGCCGTGCTCGATGCAGATCATGTTGCCGGTGAGCTGGAGGTACCCGGCAAAGAGGACCCGGCCGTTGTTGGGGGCGTAGACCTGGGTGCCGGTGGGGGCGGGGTAGTCGATGCCGGCGTGCTGGCTCTTGGAGCCGTTGATGACCCTGATCCGCCCGAAGGTGCTGCTGGAGGCCACGTACTGCTTGTCGATGGGCAGCTGGAAGGGGCCCTCCCAGTATTTTTCCGGGTCGCCCAGGTTCTTGAGGGGGCGGGTCACCTGCTCGTAGACGATGTTGGCCTCCTGGTTGTTGACGGTGGAGTCGGCCACGCTCTGGTCCACGTTGAACTGCTGCACCGTCACGTCAAAGCCCCCGTCGGTGACCGAAAGGGTGAAGTCCCGGCTCTCCTCCCCCGCCGCAAGGGTGAGGTGGTAGGTGCCGGTGTTGTGGCTGTACTTGGCGGGGAGAAGGGCGATCTGCTCCCCCTGGTAGGGATAGAAGGTGGGGGTGAAGCCTAGGTCGGTGGTGGCGGTGACCTTCTCCACCCCCTCAGGGAGGTTCCCCGCCCGGAGGACGACGCAGTAGCCCTGGGGGACCTCCTGGCGGTCCACCTCTAAAAGGAGCTCCCGCTCATAGGTCAGGGAAAGGCGGTAACCGGCAAGGCCGGCGAAGCCCTCCTCCCTGCCGTCCCAGCTGGCCCAGAGGTCCAGGAGGTACTCCCCGCTCTTTTCCGGGGCGAAGTCCCCCAGCTGCTCCAGGGTGCCCAGAAAGACCGGCTCTCCCCCCTCCGCCGGGGAAAGGGTGGCGGTGGTCTGGTCCGGGGCCTGGGAAAAGACCAGCTCCGGCAGGGTCTCCCCCCGTTTGATGACGGCGGACCCGGCGACGCTGGAAAGCTCCCCGGGAGCGGCCTCCTCCCCCCGGGCGATAAGGCCGGGGGTCAGCAGTTCCCCGTTCATGGAGAGGGTGGGGGCGAGGGGCTCCTGGCGGACCAGCTGGTCCGAGGAGGAGACCGGCGCCGGGGGCGGGGCGGCATCCTCCCCCAGAAAGTCTCCGGTCAAAAGGACGATTCCCCCGGCCAGCAGCACCACCACCGCCAGCAGGACGGCTAAAAACAGTTTCATCTTGCACTCCCCCTGTTTCAGTCTTGTCTTTTTATCTTATGCGACTATCATACCACAGACGCCTGGGTTTTTC
>CANOCD010000046.1 GCA_947564495.1 uncultured Angelakisella sp.
CCGAGGGGCGGGGGGATGGGACCGGTTAGGGTGCCTCCGGCGGAATAAAGCCGCCCCCGAGGGGCGGGGGGATGGGACCGGTTAGGGAGCCTCCGGCGGAATAAAGCCGCCGCCGGGCGGCGGGGGATGGGGACGGCTAGGGTGCCTCCGGCGGAATGAAACGGCCTGCGGGCCGGGGGTTGGATGAGGGGTAACACCATAGTCTTTTGCTGCCGCTATCGGGGCTCCACCAGGAACGAGGTCATCCCATCAGCCCCCCTGGGGCAAAGAAGCAGCCTCCGCCACCGCCTCGATCTCCACCAGGCACCCCCCGTAGAGCGGCCCTGTGGGCACCACCACCCGGGCGGGCTTGTGGGTCCCGAAGAAGGCGGCGTACTCCTCGTTGAGCACCCCCCAGTAGCCCACGTCGGGGAGATAGACCCGGCACATGAGCACGTTCTCCCGCCGGGCCCCGGCGGCCTCCAGGACGGTCCCCAGGTTCCGGAGGGCCTGCCTGGCCTGGGCCCGCAGCCCCTCCGGGGGGGCGCCTGTCTCCGGGTCGATGGAAAGCTGCCCCGATATGTACAGTGTCCCGTTCCAAAGGACAGCGGGGCTGTAGTGCCCCCCGTCCCGCACCGAGTATTTCGTCTCGATCTTGGTCATGGTATTCACCTTCTGTAGTTTTTTCTCTATGATACCATAAGAAATTCTCTTATTCAATATAAAATTATATATTTATAGAAATTCGTCTACAGTCACAAATCCCGTCCCTGGCCTTTGTAAAACCTGCCCAATGACCACCCTGCGGTTTTGGCGGCCCGGGTTGGAAATGGTACGTTTCTGCAAATCTGCCCGTCAGGATTTGTAGAAATTACCAACATCGACCCCGGAAAGCCCTTTTCCCCCCTTGCCTGAAAACCAAAAGCAAGTTATACTAAAAAGGTACGAAAGGGGGAAGTGAAATGGAAACCATCTACCTTGTGGAGGACGACGAGAACATCCGGGAGCTGGTGCTCTACGCCCTGGCCAGCAGCGGCTACCAGGGCCGGGGCTTCGCCGAGGGCGGGGCCTTTCTGGCCGCCGTGGAAAAGGAGCCCCCCGACCTGGCCCTTCTGGACATCATGCTGCCGGGGGAAAGCGGCCTGGGGCTGCTGGAGCGGCTGCGGAAGGACCCGGCCACCAAAAAGCTGCCGGTGATCATGCTCACCGCCAAGACCTCCGAGTACGACCGGGTCAAGGGGCTGGACAGCGGGGCGGACGACTACATCTCCAAGCCCTTCGGGGTGATGGAGCTCCTCTCCCGCATCCGGGCGGTGCTCCGCCGGGTGGAAAAGCCCCCGGCTCCCCAGGTCCTCACCGCCGGGGCCCTTGCGGTGGACCTGGGGCGGCGCACCGTCCGGGACGGGGAGCGGGACATCGCCCTCACCTTCAAGGAGTTCGAGCTCCTCTGCTGCCTGCTGCGGAACCGGGAACTGGTCCTCACCCGGGAAAAGCTGCTGGAGACGGTGTGGGGCTTCGACTTCGAGGGGGAGAGCCGCACGGTGGATATGCACATCAAGAGCCTGCGCCAGAAGCTGGGCCCCCTGGGGGAGCTGATCCAGACGGTGCGGGGAGCCGGGTACAAGCTGACGGAGGAGACACGATGAAGGGGATACTACAGGGGGCGGCCTTTGCCGCCGGGGCGGTCCTGGTCTGGGGCCTGGTGGAAAAGATCCGGGGGCAGCAGCGGATGATCCGCCGCCAGACCGAAGAACTGGCCGACGACCGAGGGACCATCAAGGCCATCACCGACCATATGCGGGAGGGGCTGGTGGTCCTCACCCCGCAAAAGACCATCCTGTCGGTGAACGCCAGCGCCATCTCCCTGCTGGAGGCGGAGGAACGGGACTACCTGGGCCGGAGCCTTTCGGCCCTCACCACCCTGCCCCAGCTCCGGGAGGCGGTGTCCCAGGCCCTGGAGGGCCGGCCCGGGGGCTTTTCCGCCTGGTGCGGCCAGCGGTTCTGCCGCTTTTTCGCCAACCCGGTCTACCAGGACCGGGAGCTCACCGGGGCCATCCTCCTCATCCTGGACGAGACCCAGCGGGAGCGGTCGGAAAAGCTCCGGCGGGAGTTTTCCGCCAACGTCTCCCACGAGCTCAAGACCCCCCTCACCTCCATCTCCGGCTTTGCCGAGATGATCGAGACGGGGATGGCCTCCGGGGAGGACGCCCAAAACTTCGCCCGGCGGATCACCCGGGAGGCCGCCCGGCTCCAGACCCTCATCGACGACATCATCCGCCTTTCCCGGCTGGATGAACAGCTCCCCGCCCCCATGGGCCGGGTCTCCCTCTCCGCCGTCTGCCGGGAGTCCCTGGCCTCCCTCGCCATGGTGGCCCAGGGCCGCCAGGTGCGCCTCTCCCTCCTGGGGGAGGAGGTCCAGGCCCGGGGCAACGCCGGGATGATCCGGGAGCTGGTCACCAACCTCTGCGAAAACGCCATAAAATATAACCGGGAGGGGGGCCTGGTGGAGGTCTCCACCGGGCCGGGGCCGGAGGGGACCGTCACCATCCTGGTCCGGGACACCGGCATCGGCATCCCGGAGGAATCCTTCCAGCGGATCTTCGAGCGGTTCTACCGGGTGGACAAGAGCCGCTCCAAGCAGACCGGGGGCACCGGCCTGGGCCTTTCCATCGCCAAGCACCTGGTGGAACGCCAGGGGGGCTCCATCGCCCTGGAAAGCGTCCTGGGCCAGGGCTCCGCCTTCACCGTCACCCTCCCCGCCTGGGAGGAGGACGAGGAGGGGGCGGCCCCGTCCCCGGGAGAGTTTTAGGAAAAATACCTAAAAATCACAAGAAGCCTTTGGCTTTTTACCCAAAATTTGGCCAAATGAGAATTGCTTTTCTTCCATCGCTGCGGTATAATATCCCCAGGCAGATCCTGACGATCATCCTGGGACAAGGAGGGGTATTTTGACGAGCTTTTCCGACAACAGCGACCAGTTCGACCAGCTGCTGCAAAGGGCGTTGCGGCGTACCAGGCGGGAGACTACCCCGCCGCCCTGGCCATCTTCGAGGAGGTCGGGGAGAGGAACGCCCCCAACGTCATGTTCGCCTGCGGCCAGATGTACTACAACGGCCAGGGCACCCGGCCGGACCACGCCAGGGCCCTTTGGTGGCTGGAGCGGGCCGCCGACCTGGGCGGGGACCCGGAGATCATGTTCTTCTGCGGCAAGATGCACGACGACGGCGACGGCGTCCCGGTGGATAAGCCCCGGGCCCTCCAGTGGTACGAGCGGGCCGCCCGGTACGGCCACGCAGAATCCCAGTTCTGCTGCGGCGTCATGTACGAAAACGGCGACGGCATCCCGGCGGACGAGGAACGGGCGCTGATGTGGTACCAGCGGTCCGCCGGGCAGGACTATCCCCCGGCCATGTTCAACTACGGCGGGATGTTCTTCAACGGCAAGGCCACGCCGGAGGATAAGGCCAAGGCCCTCCAGTGGTACGAGGCCGCCGCCTGCCGGGGCTTCCCCCTGGCCATGCTGGCCTGCGCCAAGATGTACTTCCAGGGTGTCGGCACGCCGGTGGACCGGGAACGCTCCCTGCTGTGGTGCCGGGCGGCCAGCCAGCAGTCAGCGGACGAAAAGGTACAGGCCGAAGCCTGCCTTGCCCTGACGCAGGAATTTGGGACGATACCCTAAGAGCCTATTCAAAATCTCCCCGCACACCGCCTGGGCAGGTCTTTTCCGGCGGGCTAAGAGCCGCCCCTTTGGGGCGGTTGCCCGCTCGGACGCGCCTGCGGGCGCAGTCCCGCCCTGCGGCGTTACAAAAACTTGTAAGCCATCAAGGCTGGACTGCGTTTTTGTGCCTTGCAGGACGAAAAAATTCCCATCCATTCGGCGCACTTGGAGATCTTGAATAGGCTCTAAAAACCACCAGCCATATCAACACGCTTTATGATGGGAAACAAGACAGAAGAAAAGGGGTGTTTTTTTGGAGGAACGTTTTGAATGGCGGGACGAGTTCGAGATCGGGGTCACCGCCATCGACAAGGACCACCAGCAGCTTTTTAAGATCATCAACCGCCTCTTTGCCCTCCAGGCGGAGGGCAAGAGCAGCCAGTGGGCCTGCCAGGAAGGGCTCAAGTTCTTTAAGGCCCACGCCCTGACCCACTTTATGGACGAGGAAAAGTACATGGCCTCCATCCGCTACGGCGGCCTGGAGCACCACCGGCTGGTCCACCAGACCTTCCGGGACCAGACCCTCCCCGCCCTGGAGCAGGAGCTGGAGCAGACCGGCTATTCCCAGGAGGCGGTGGACCACTTCCTGGGGGTCTGCGCCGGGTGGCTCATCGGCCACACCCTCACCGAGGACCGGGCCATCGTCCAGAACCAGCTGGGTAAGTGGACCACCCTTCTCCCCGGGGAGGAGCGGGAGGCCATGAAGAAGGTCATCGTCCAGCTGGTCTTTGATATGTTCCACCTGGAATCCCAGGTCATCAGCGACATCTACGGCGGCGAGCGGTTCGGCACCGGGGTGTACTACCACATGGTCTACGGCCGCCCCGGGGAGGAGGAGAAGCTGGAGGTCATCCTCATCTTCGAGGAGGAGCTGCTCATCAACACCGTGGGCAAGATAATGGGCATCCAGACCAACCTCCTGGACAATATGCTCATCCACGCCGTCCGCTACACCGCCCGGCAATTCTCCGACCGGGTGCTGGAGTGCTTCCCCTCCATGGAGGGCTACCGCCTGGAGGAGGACGACCTGCTCACCTACAAGCAGTTCCACAAGATCATCGACAAAGAGCCCCCCCAGGTCAGCCTGCTGCTGAACACCGGGGCGGGGTACTTCGCCCACTGCACCATCGCCCCCCACCTGCTGGAGGAGGGCATCGGCACCCCCCTGAGCAACGATAACGCCGTCGCCGAAGTGGAAAAGTACCTGACCCGCCGCCGGGCCAAGGAGGAATCCATCCGGGAGACCCACAAGCAGAAGATCCTGGTGGTGGACGACTCGGCCACCCTCCGCCAGGGGATGAAGCAGATGCTGGAGAAGGACTACCTGGTCTCGGTGGCGGAATCGGGGGTGGCGGCCATCCGGGCCATCACCCTGAACCCCCCGGATCTTGTCCTGCTGGACTACGAGATGCCCATCTGCGACGGCCGCCAGACCTTGGAGATGCTTCGCTCCGAGGAGGCTTTCGCCAACATCCCGGTGATCTTCCTCACCGGCCGCCGGGACCCGGAGAGCATGATCAAGGTGATGCCCCTGAATCCCTCGGGGTATCTCCTCAAGAACTCCAAGCCGGAGAAGATCAAAAAGGAGATCGACGACTTCATGCAGAAGCTCCGGGCGGAGCAGGGCGAGAAGTAAGCGTCTCCCGTCCACACATAAAAAAACAGGGGCTTCGCCTTTGGGCGGAGTCCCCTTTTTTGTTGCAGACCTTGTCACAGATAATTGACCGCCATGATGACCGCCCCCAGCACCACCAGCACCACCCCGGTGGCCCGGTTCAGCACCGCCGGGGAGGCTTTGTTGGCGAACAGGGCGGCGATCCTGGCCCAGAGGAGGGTGGAGCCCACGCAGAACGCCAGGCACCACAGGTCGGGCATCCCCCCGATGGCGAAGTGGCTGGCCGCCCCGGTGAAGGCGGTGAAGGCCATGATAAAGACGCTGGTCCCCACCGCCGTTTTCAGCTCGTACCCCAGGACGCTGGTGAGGACCAGCAGCATCATCATGCCGCCCCCGGCCCCCACAAAGCCGCAGATAAAGCCGATGGCCACCCCGCCGATGGCGGAGCGGATCATCCGGGTCCTGGGGTCCAGGGCGGTCATGGATTCCTTGGTGGTCATCACCGGCTTGACGATGAACTTGACCCCCAGCAGGAAGGTCATGAACACCGAAAAGCTGCCCATGGCGCTGTTGGGCACCCGGCTGGCCACCCAGCTCCCCGCCATGGTGAAGCCGAGGACGGCGGCCATCATCACCAGACCGTTTTTGATGTCCAGGTTTTTGTTCTTGCCGTAGGTCCAGGCGCTGACGGCGCTGGCCAAAACGTCGCTGGCCAGGGCGATGCCCACGGCGTCGTAGGCCGGGAAGCCCAAAAAGGTGATGAGCATGGGGCTGATGACCGCCGCCGCGCTCATCCCGGCGAAGCCGGTGCCCAGCCCCGCCCCGATGCCCGCCACAAAGCAGACCAGGAATTTTATCACAAGATCCATCATAGCTGTAGTTCCTCCTTTAGCGCCGCCTGGATGTTCCCGGCGATGCGCCGGTTATACCCCGCCAGGGCCTCCATCTCCTGGGGGGAAAAGCCCTTCATCAGGATACGGACGAAGGCCCCCTGGGCCCTCCGCCCGTCCTCCACCGCCCCTTGGGCCCCCTCTGTCAGCCGGAGGTGGACCGTCTTGCGGTTGCCCGGCAGGAAGGACCGCTCCAGCAGCCCCCGGGCCTCCAGCCGCTTTAGGGAGAGGGAGACGTGGGACTTGCAGAGGAACCGGACCTCGATGAGCTTGGCGGCGGTATCCAGCCCGGGGTTGTTGGCCAGGAACAGGAGAATGTCCAGCTCGGTCCGGGCCAGCCCGTGGCGGAGGCAGACCTCCTCCACGCACCGGCTGTACAGGGTTTTCATGGCCTGGTGGTTCTCCCAGACCTGGGCGGACGGCAGTTCCATCCCGGCGGCCTCCTTTTTCGTTCTATTTTGAACTATTATAATCAAATTTTCCCCTTTGTCAAGGGGGGAGGGCAAAAAAATCCCCCCGGGCGGATGGCCCCGGGGGAAAATCAGGTCCTTATTTGGTGGAGTAGTTGGTGTAGGTGACGAAGCCGTCGTAGAGCTTGCCCAGGTAGTCGAAGGAAAGCCCGGTGCCGATGGCCACCGCCTCCACCGGGTTGTCGGCCAGCCGGGCCTGGATGCGGATGCGGCTGCTGATGAGCTTATCCATGCCGCCCAGCATACTGCCGCCGCCGGTCATGATGAGGCCGCTCTGCTCGATGTCGGCCACCAGCTCCGGGGGGGTGCGCTCCAGCACCGACTGGAGGGCCAGGATGATGTGCTCCACCTCGGCGGCCAGGGGCTCCATGAGCTCCTGGTTGGTGATGGAGATGCGCTGGGGCAGGCCGGTGACCAGGTTGCGGCCCTTGACCTCGTACTCGTCGGGGCTGGCGTCCTCGGGCCAGACGGTGGCGATGTCCCGCTTGATGCGGTCGGCGGTGTTGTCGCCGATGAGGACGTTGTAGGTGCTGCGGATATACTTGATGATGGCCTGGTTGAAGGTGTTCCCCGCAACCTTTAAGCTGGTCTTGCAGACGATGCCGTTGAGGGAGAGGATGGCGATGTCGCTGGTGCCGCCCCCAATGTCCAGGATGGCGATGCCCCCGGGGACGGTGATGTCGATGCCCGCCCCGATAGCGGCGGCCACCGGCTCCTCGATGAGAAAGACGTTCCGGGCGCCGGAGGACATCACCGTGTCGATGACCGCCCGGCTCTCCACCTCGGTGATGGCCGAGGGGACGCAGACGCAGACCCGGGGCTTGAAGAATTTATTGGAGCAGACCTTCTTGAAGAAGTCCTTGAGCATCTCCTCGGTGACCTCGTAGTCGGAGATGACCCCCTCGGCCAGGGGGCGCACCACCCGGATGAGGTCGGAGGTCTTGCCCAGCATCTCGTAGGCGGCCTGGCCCACCGCCATCTTTTTGTTGGTCCGGGCGTCCATAGCCACGATGGAGGGCTCCTTCAGGACGATGCCCTTTCCCGCCACATAGATCAGGGTGGTGGCGGTGCCCAGGTCGATTCCGATGTCGTTGCGAAACACGGTTCAAACTCCCCCTCTTACGGTTCCAGATATTTCCATGGCCAAAACGGCTCTTTACAAT
>CANOCD010000047.1 GCA_947564495.1 uncultured Angelakisella sp.
CTTGGCGGCGGTCTGGTAGAGGAAGTTGTCCCCCATCTCCCGGCCCAGGTCGTCGGGGGACCACAGCTTGTCCTTGGCCGAGGAGATGATGCCCAGCATGGCCTTGGGGGAGAAGTTCTTGTCGCTGAGGCTGAGCTCTGACAGGCACTCCTTGAGGACCCGGACGCTGTCGTCGGTATCGTAGATGGCGAAGCTGCTTTTGTACCCCAGGGCTCCGGCCTCGCTGCGGAGGATGCGGGCGCAGGCGGAGTGGAAGGTGGTGGCGTTGACGTCCCGGCCCAGCTCCCCCAGAAGCTCCTGGAGCCGTTCCCGCAGCTCCCCGGCGGCCTTGTTGGTAAAGGTGATGGCCAGGACGTTCCAGGGCTTGGGGCGGCGGACGGCCAGGATGTCGGCGGCGGTCTCGGCGCAGGAGCCGTCGGCGGCGTGCCGGCGGAGGATGGCCAGCTCCGCCTCGGAAAGGCCGTCGGGGACATAGTCCCCCTCCGAGGCCAGGCCGAATCGCAAAAGGTTGGCGACGCGCCGGATGAGGACGGTGGTCTTGCCGCTCCCCGCCCCGGCCAGGATCAGCAGCGGCCCGGTGAGGGTCTCCGCCGCCTGGCGCTGCATCTCGTTAAGGTCCCCCAGGCTCCGGTCCAGGATCTGTTCTTTGAGGGCCAGGAACTCCTGCCGCTGGTTTTCTGTCATATGCTCGGCTCCTATTCTGTGTTTTTTCATACGGCTTTCAGTATAACACAAAACGGGGCGGGATGGAACCCTTGTTTTTCCCTGCGGCAGTAGAATGACAGTAGAAATCCCCCCGGCGGTACCGGGGGGACCTTTGCCCCGGGGCAGTCATTCCAGCGCGGCGTCGTAGATGATGGTGTCGCCCAGCAGGGACAGAAGGATCTTCTCGTGGTTGCGGTCGTTCAGCAGGTCGATCCGGATGGCAAGGTCGGCCCTCCCCGCCGTGTCCACAAGAGCCCGGCTGGCGGCGGCGAGAGCGCCCGCCCCTTTCCTCACGTTTTCCCAAAAGTCCCGGTCCAGCAGCCCCGCCCGGACACAAGCCGCCAGATCGGCGGTGCCCTCCATCCAGACGGTGATGACGAGAAGGTCCCCCTCCAGGGTGAGCCGGTACCCGTCATACTTTTCGGATAAGCCCGGCCCCAGGGCCGCCTCGACCGAAGGGGGGACCGCCGCCTCGGGGGAGCCGGGGGGTCTCGCCGCCCCTTCCCTCCGTCCCGTGCAGTCCCAAACGGAGAGGAGGAGCAGGCAGGCCGCCAGGACTGCCGCCACCCGTTTTTCCATCGACCCATCCCCCTGCTGTCCGTAAATTTGAAAAGTGGAAATTGACATTTAGTAAATGTCAATATAAAAGGAATTATAGCATAAAATACAGCGGGTGACAAGTAGTGAATGTCAAAAAAAGGGGATGGATGTTCCGTGTTCATCAACAAGACCAAGGACGGCAGAAACAACCTGTGCGGCAAAAAGATCGCCCTGCTGCGAAAGGAGCAGGGCATCTCCCAACGGGTGCTGGCGGACCAGATGCAGCTTTTGGGCCTGGACATCGACAAAAACGCTGTCCAGCGCATCGAGTCCGGACAGCGTTTTGTCACCGATCTTGAACTGCTTTTGTTTGCCGAATACTTTGGGGTGACGGCGGACCACCTTCTGCGGTCCCTGTAGTCAAAGGGGCCTCCGCCCCGAGACCTGGCGCTCCAGCCCGGAGAGGTCCCGGCGGACCTGCACCTCCCCGTACCCCGTCGACTGGAGGAACCCCGCCACCGCTTCCCCCTGGTCCTCGCCGATCTCAAAGACCAGCCAGCCGCCGGGCTCCAGAAGGGGGAGGCAGAGGGCGGGCAGGCGGCGGTAGAAATCCAGGCCGTCCTCCCCGCCGTCCAGGGCCAGGGCGGGCTCCCGGCGGACCTCCGCCTGGAGACCGGCCAGCTCCCCCCGGGGGATGTAGGGGGGGTTGGCGGTGATGACCCGGTACCGCCGCCCGGTGACCTCCTCCGGCAGGGCAAAGACGTCCCCCGCCACGGCGGTGACGTTGCCCGCCCGGTTCCTCTCGATGTTCCGCCGGAAGTACCCCAGCGCCTGGGGGGAAAGCTCCACCCCCCAGACCCGGGCTTCCGGCAGCTTGTTCCCCAAGGCGACGGGGACGCAGCCGCTCCCGGAGCAGAGGTCCAGCAGGGCAGGGGAGGGGCAGCCCTCCGCCCCTTCCAGGGCCCGGTCCACCAGCAGTTCCGTCTCCGGCCTGGGGATCAGCACCCCCGGGCCCACGGCAAAGGGGAGACCGTAGAACTCCCACTCCCCCAGAAGGTACTGGAGGGGTTCCCCGGCCAGCCGCCGGGCGACAAGGTCAAAAAAGGCGGCGGCCCCGCCCTCGGGAACAGGGTCGTCCCCCCGAAGGAGCCGTTCCCGCCAGCCGAGGCCCAGGGCCTTCTCCCAGAGAAACCCGGCCTCCATGGGGGAGTTGTCCTTCCCCCCGGGGAGGGCGGAAAGCCGCTCCTTCCCCAGGAGGTAGAGCCCCTGGAGGGTCAGACCGTCACCACTCATCGGCGGCGGGATCGTCGGGGATCACCGGCTCCATGGCGGCGATAGCAACTTCGATCATCGAGTCGTCCGGCTCGTTGGTGGTGATCCGCTGGAGCCACAGCCCCGGGGCGGAGATGGCCCGGGTCACCGGGTTGGAGTACCGTCCCGCCAGCTTGATGAGCTCGTAGGCGATGCCGATGACCACCGGCAGGGTGAGGAGCTTGAGGAGCATCCGCTGGAGGGGGTTCTCCCAGCTGATGAAGGAGGCGGTGAGGATGGAGATGAGGAGCACCAGCACCAGAAAGCTGGTGCCGCACCGGGGGTGGAACCGGGGGTATTTCCGGACGTTCTCCACCGTGAGGGGCTCCCCGGCCTCGTAGCAGGCGATGGTCTTGTGCTCCCCCCCGTGGTAGGAGAAGAGCCGCTTCATCTCCTCCATCCGGGAGGCCAGGGAGAGGTAGCAGACGAAGATGGCCGCCTTGACCAGCCCCTCGATGAGGGCCAAAAGCTGCCCTCCGGGCACCACCGGCCGCAGCAGGGAGGTGACCCCGGTGGGGATGACGATAAAGAGGAGGAGGGCAAGGCCCACCCCCAGGACCACCGCAACGGCGTTCATCACCTTGGTGGCGCTGGCCCCCAGGCGGTCAGCCAGCCAGGTCTCGAATTTGGTGGGTTCCTCCTCCTCCATGCCGGCCTTGTCGGCGGACTTCATCAGGCAGGAAAAGCCCACCTCCATGGTGTCGATCATGTTGAAGATCCCCCGGATGAAGGGGGTCTTTTTGTACCAGGGCTTGCCCCCGGATTTTTCGGTGGGCCAGGTCTCCAGGTCGATCTCCCCCCCGGGGAGGCGCACCGCCATGGCGGAGACCTCCGGCCCCCGCATCATGATCCCTTCGATGAGGGCCTGGCCCCCGATGGATGTTTTCTTTTCGCTCAATTTGTTCCTTCCTTTCCGGCCAGGGGGAGGGTGACGGTCACCCGGGTCCCCTTGTCCTTCTCCGAATCCAGCTCCAGGGCGCCCCCGTGCATTCGGATGATCTCATCCGCCACGGCAAGGCCGATGCCGCTGCCCCGGCGGGTGGTGTGTCCCTTGTAGAACCGGGTCTTGACCATGGGCAGGTCCTCCCGGGAGATGCCGCAGCCGGTGTCCGCCACCGTGACCCGGAACCTCCCCTCCCCCAGGACGGGGAGGACGGTGACGGTGTCCCCGCTGTCCGAGTATTTCAGGGCGTTGTCCAGGATGTTGACGAAGACCTGGCGGAGGCGGTTGTGGTCCCCCAGCACCGGGGCGAAAAACTCCGGCTCCTCGTAGACCAGGGTCTTTTGCTCCTGGCGGGCCCGCTCGGTAAAGAGGAGGACGGCGTCGGAGAGCTCGGCCACGGCGTCCAGCCGCTCCTCGGCCATGACCAGCCGCCCACTCTGCATCCGGGAAAAGTCCAGCAGCTCCTCCACCATGGAGGAGAGCCGCTCCGTCTCGTCCATGATGACGTACATCCCCTTCTGGAAGGTCTCCGGGTCGGGGGCGGAGCCCATCCCCATCAGCGTTTCCCCCCACCCCCGGATGGCGGTGAGAGGGGTCCGCAGCTCGTGGGAGACCGACGAGATGAAGTCGTTCTTCACCTTCTCCGAGTTGCTCAGCTCCTCCGCCATGTTGTTGATGGAGGCGCAGAGCTCCCCGATCTCGTCGTCCTGGTCCGGGGTCAGGCGGACGTCAAAGTCCCCCTGGGCGATCTGCTTGGCGGTCTGGCCCACCTCCCCGATGGGGATGATGATGGAATTGATGAAGTAGAGGCTGGACCAGAGAACAAAAAGGAGGATGACCAGCCCCAGCAGGCAGGCAAAGAGGATGAGGGTGCGGATCTGCTGGTCGATGCGGGTGAGGGAGACCACGTACCGCATGGCCGAAAGGTCGTCGCTGATGATCCGGGACATGACGGTGACGGCCATCACCTTTTCGCTGCCCACAAAGCCCACGAACTCCCCCACCCCGGTCTGGGAGGAGTAGGCCCGGTCGTAGTCGGGCATCTCCTGGTCCTGCTCCGGCTCGAAGCCGCTGGAGGTGATGATGACCTTCTTCTCCCCGTCGATGGCCATGAGCTCGGACCGGTCCTTGTACTCGTAGTCCTCCACCAGCCGCCGCAGCTGGACCGAAAAGTCCACCGAGCTGTCCTTGGAGTAGCTTTCCAGCAGGGTGGCCACGGCGTCGGACCGGGAGAGAAGGAACTGCCGGGCCCCGTTGTAGTAGTAGCTCCGCACCGAAAAGGAGATCGCGACCACCATGGCCGCCACGATGAACAGCACCACGCCGAAGTTGTTAAAGAGCCACCGCTTGGTGATGGTTTTCATCCGCTTTTTCTCGGGCACGGGAACGCCTCCTTTCGGCAGGATAGGGAAGGGGAACGGTTACTTGCTGTCCGGCGGCGCCGGCCGGTCGGGGCAGACCCATTTGTACCCGAAGCCCCAGACGGTGGTCAAAAACTGGGGGTGGCTGGGGTCCTCCTCGATCTTCATCCGCAGGCGGCGCATATTCACGTCCACGATCTTGTCGTCGCCGAAGTACCCGTCCCCCCAGACGGTGGCCAGAAGGGCGGAGCGGTCCAGGGCCACGTTGGGGTTGCGGAGGAAGTGCTCCATGAGCTGGAACTCCACCTGGGTCAGGCTGATCTTCCGCCCGTCCTTGGTCAGGCTCCGGCTGCGGACGTTGAGGAGGAAGGGCCCGCTTCGCAGCTCGTTTTCCGGCTCCGGGGCGGTCACCGACATGGTCACCCGGCGGAACACGGCGTCCACCCGGGCCACCAGCTCCATGGGGGAGAAGGGCTTGGTGACGTAGTCGTCCGCCCCCAGCATCAGGCCGTTGACCTTGTCCATCTCCTGGCTCTTGGCAGACAGCATGATGATGCCCACCGATTTGTCCCGGGCCCTCAGCTGCTTGCAGACCTCAAAGCCGTCGATCCCCGGCATCATGATGTCCAAAAGGGCCAGGCCGATCTCCTCCCGGCGCTCCCCGTAGACCCGCAGGGCTTCCTCCCCGTTGGGGACGTCCACCACCTCGTACCCCGCCCGGCGCAGGTTGATGACCACGAACTCCCGGATGGCGTCCTCGTCCTCGCAGACCAGGATGGTGTTTTTTGTCATAACGGTTCCTCCTTATTCAGTAGCCTTTACAGAAGCTGGAACAGGCCGGCGGCCTCCTCCTGGGTGAGGGCGTAGCCCTCCTCCCCCCGGCTGCCGGGAAGGCTGGCGTGGTATTCAAAGCTGCCCCGCCGGGCCAGCAGGAAATACTGGTCCGGGTCGAACTGCCGGGGCGGGGACTGGAGGTCCACCACCTGGAGCCGCAGCAGCTCCCGGCTCCGGTCCCCGATGTCCCCGTTGGTGTAGAGGAAGAAGGTGATCTCCCCGCTCCCCGCCCGGCGGCTGGCGGTGACCTGCTCTCCCCCCGCCAGCCATTGGTCGGGGAGGATGAGCCGGAATCCCGCCGCCGGGTCCACATAGGCCCGGAGGACGGTGGTGAAGCCCCCGTTCACCAGATTCACATAGCTGGTGAAGGCAAGGCGGCTGTCCACGTCCAGACGGTCGTATCCCGGGGGGGTCCACTGGGTGGGGATGTCGATGACCCCGTCCCCGGTGACGTCCTGGCAGTAGACGGCGGCCTCCCCGCCGGGGCGGGTGGTGCCGTGAAAGAGGGCCCCGTCCCCCTCGTTGAGGGGGAGGACCAGCTGCCCGTCCTCCACATAGGCCAGGATGGTGCAGAGGTTCCCCCGGCTGGTCACCCCGTCCAGGGCCAGGCCGTAGACCCCCGGGGCGATGTACCCGGAGAGGGGAGCCTGGAAGGAGACCACCTCCCGTCCCAGGGAGATGGAATCCAGGGTGTCCAGCAGCCCGTCCCGCTCCCCCAGGTAGAGGAGGGAGGCGCTGCCCCCGTCCTCGGCGGAGACGAGGAGCAGCTCGCTTTTGCCGTCCCCGTTGTAATCCCCGATGGCCAGCTGGGTGTAATCCTCGCTGCCCAGCATGGAAAAATCCCGGTCCTCGTACCGGTAGGCGGCCACGATCTTCTGGCCCCCCTCCGGCTTCCAGCCGATGACGATCTCCTCGGAGCCCCCCTCCATCAGTGTCTCGAAGCGGAGAAAATCCACGTCGGGGCTGAGGCCGGGGTAGGTGCGCTCCACCCGCCACTGGCCGTCGGCGGTCAGGTCCATGATGGTGATCTGGGCGTTGCCCCCGCCCTGGTAGGCGTGGAGGACCACCGCCTCCTCAGCCCCGTCCCCGTCCATGTCGTGGAAGGTGAAGGCGGAGCGGTAGCGGCCGCTCTGGGGGTATTTCAGCTTGACCTCCTGGCCCAGCTGCTCCCGCAGGGCCTGGTGTATCTCATACTGCTGGTCCGACAGCCGGGGGGCGTCCAGCAGCCCCTCCACGTCGGCGGGCAGAGGGGAGGCGCACCCGGACAGGACCGCCGCCAGGCAGGCCCCGGCGGCCAAAAACCGTTTCAGCTCCTTCATGGGGGCGCCCTCCTTTCTATCTATAGTGTCAATCCTTCTTAGCTAGGATCAGATACCGGTGGACCGTCCCCTGGACAAAGCCCTTCTCCTGAATTTCTTCCTCCATGTCCAAAAGCCGGGGGAAGCACCTCTCCACCGAAAAATCGGAGAACTCCCAGGGGAGGACCCGGGCGAACCAGACGAAGGCCCCGGTGTCGTAAAAGCGGACAGGCCGGTAGGCCTCCTCCCCCCGGAGGATGGTAAACCCGGCCTCTCGGAAGGCCCGGCTCTGCTCCGCCAGGTAGAGGTGGGGGTAAGGCTTTGGTGTGCCGGGGAGGACCCGCTCCACCAGGTCCCGGTCGTTGTCCCCGCCCACCTGCTGGGTGAGGAAAAGCCCCCCGGGCTTCAAAACCCGGAACAACTCCCTGGGGTCGAAGCTGCCGTGGCGGTTGAGGACAAGGTCGAAGGTCCCGTCGGGCCAGGGGATGGCCGAGGGGTCGCCGCACGCTCGGAAGTCGATGCCCAGGGGCAGGAGGGTCTCCCGGCAGAGCTCCACGTTGGGGGGATAGCCCTCGGTGGCGGCGGTCCTGGTATAAGGATGCCCCAGGGAGAGGAGAAACTCCCCGCCCCCGGTGTCGTAGTCCAGGACCAGGGCGTCCTCCCGGAGGGCTTGCCGCACCAGGGTCCGGTAGTCCCAGGGCAGGTCCCCTTCCTCCTCGTACCGCCCCCGGAGGTGGGAGAAATCCCAGCCGTGGATATGGGCCAGCCGTTCCTCCTCCAGCCAGA
>CANOCD010000048.1 GCA_947564495.1 uncultured Angelakisella sp.
ATTATTATGCGTGGGGGGAGGAAAAATGCAGCGGTTTTAAGAGAACGCCCCGTGGAGATCATTTACTCCCATTCCCAAGGGAGCCCCCGCATCCCAACAGCCTCCCCTCCAAACTCACAGCTCGGCGCCAGCCTTTTCTCTCCTCCAGAACTCCTCGGTCGCCCGCTGCACCTGGGGCGACAGGCAAACGATGGCGATGAGGTTGGGGAGGGTGAGCATCCCCAGGGCGATGTCCTGGAGGGTCCACACCAGGTCGATGGTCAGCAGGGCCCCCACCATGCAGAAGCAGGGGAACACGTACTTAAAGTTCTTGGCCACCGTGGCGTTGAAAATATAGTTGAGCCCCACGAACCCAAAGTACCACTGGCTCATCAGGGTGGTGACGCAGAAAAGCAGCAGGCTCACCATCACCACGTAGCGCAGGGGGCCCCAGACGGTGGCGAAGGCGTTGATGACCAGGGTGCTGCCCATAGCGTCCGGGGAGAGGACCCCGGTGACCCCGATGACCAGGCCGCTGATGGTGCAGAGGACGAAGGTGTCCAGAAAGACCTCGGTGACGCCGGTGAGACCCTGCTCCACCGGGTGGTTCACCGAGGCGGCGGAGTGGATCACCGGGGCGGAGCCTTCGCCGGCCTCGTTGGAGTAGAGGCCCCGGGCCACCCCCTTCTGCATGGCCGCCACCATGCTCCCTGCCGCGCCGCCGGCCACGGCCCGCAGGCCGAAGGCCCCCTGGAAGATCTCCGCAAAGACCCCGGGCACCTTGGGGAGGTTAAAGAGGATGATGAGCAGCCCCCCAAAGACGTAGACGCAGGCCATAAAGGGCACCAGCCGCTGGGCCACATGGGCCAGGCGCTTCAGGCCCCCCAGGGTGACGGTGAAGATGAGGACCACCAGGACGGCCCCGGTGACGAGATGGGGCACCCCGAAGTTCTCCATCATCATGCCGCTGATGGTGTTGGACTGGATGAAGTTGCCGCAGATGATCTGGACCACCATGAAACCGGCGCAGAGCACCGCCAGCCACTTGGCGTTGAGCCCGTGCTCGATGTAGTACATGGGCCCGCCCACGAACTGGCCGTCTTCGTTTTTCTGGCGGTAGATCATGCCCAGGATGATCTCCCCGTACTTGGTGGCCATCCCCACCAGAGCGGCCACCCACATCCAGAAGATGGCCCCCATCCCCCCGGCGATGACGGCGGTGGAGACCCCCACGATGTTGCCGCTGCCCACGCAGGAGGCCACGGCGGTGCAGAGGGACTGGAAGGAGGTGATGGTCCCCGCCTCCTTGGAATCCTCCTTCTTTTGGAGGACCGGCTCGATCAGGGTCTTTTTCATGATGTAGGGGAATTTGCGGATCTGGACCGCCCCGGTGATGGCGGTGTAAAGGATGCCCACCCCCAGCAGAACGAAAAGCAGCCAGTCTCCCCAGAGCCAGTCGTTGAAGACGCCCAAATAGTTCGCTACCTGTTCCATGTTAAACCTCCAAAAGGGCGGGACGGTTTTCGCCGCCCCTGCCCCCACACGTTTTGCGGAAGGGGATCACATCTCTCCCCCGCATTCTTCGCAGAGCTTCCTTGCGTATTCGGCGCTGCGCCTGGCGCCCTCCTTCTGCTTCACCAGCAGTTCCTCCAGCAGTTCCTCCGAGACCTCCTGGGGGTAGTAATACTCCTTGGGGGCCAGGACCTTGGGGTCGTAGAGGGGCTTTTCCACCCAGAAGCAGCCCTCCCCCACCCGGTCCACGCCGCCGGTCCCGGGGGTCCGCTTGAACTGGGCGCAGTAGGGGTAGCACATCTCCACCGTCAGCCGCTGGATGGTGGAGCTTTCCAGCATCACCTTGAGGCACTCCTTCAGGTCGATGTTCCCCTCCCCGGCGGGGACGCCGCAGACCACGTACTTGTAGTCGTCCTCGGGGCAGGGGATGACGATATGGTCCTTGAAGTGGGTGGTCAGGGTGTAGGGGGCCATCTTCCTGGCCGCCTCCACCGGCTCCTCCCAGACCATCATGGCGTTGCCGAAGTCGTAGTGGAGGCCCACCCAAGGGGAATCCACCTTCTTCATCACCTCCACCAGCTCGTCGGCGGTCTCGTACTCGTGGTTTTCCAGGGCCAGGCGGACCCGGTACTTTTTCAGCGCCGGGATGATCCTTTTCAGGGAGACCACCGCCTGGTCAAAGACCACGGGGTCGAAGTCCAGCCGGACCTTCCCCAGGTCGTACCGCCCTTCGCCGCCGCTTTCCCGGTCCTCCTTGGCGTTGAGGGTAATGGGGATGTAGGTGCGGATCATGTCCGCCCCGATGGCGTCGGCCACCTGGATCACCTCCAGCAGGTGGTCATAGTCCAGGCCCTTGGTGGCAAGTTCCGCATACATATTATACCGCCGGAGGTGGTCTCTCACCTTCTTCAAGTGCTCCGGGGCGTTGGTTTTCAGCGTCCCCCAATGGGGGTCCAGGTTGAAATCTTTGATGAGGTTGATCATCACCCCGTCCAGCGTCTCCAGAATATTCCGGTACGGCGTATAGGCTCTCGGTGTCCAGGCCGATCTTCATCATAGCGGTGTACCCCTTTCTGTCAGTCGTTGGCGTGGAGCTTGATGCGGTGGATGAGGAAGGTGGAGACTCCCAGTCCCACCACGGCGAAGCCGATCATGATGCAGAAGACGATGCGGAAGCCGGTCATCCCGGGGTAGCGGTCCAGGAAGCTGCCGTAGATGACGTAGGCGAAGGCGTTGGGCAGGTAGATGACCAGGGAGGCCAGGCTCATGGCTGCGCCGGTGATCTCCTTGGGGACCTTGACCTCGTCCATGGGGGCGAAAAAGATGGCCCGCATGGTAAAGACGATGGAGCCGAAGAGGAGGGTGCAGGCGGCCCCCAGCAGCCAGCCGCCCTTCTGGCCCAGGGCCTCGTGGGGGACCATGAGGAAGGCCGACATGGCAGCGATGCAGACCAGGAAAGCAACTCTTATGTATTTGGCGGGGGAGTGGAACACCTTGTCGGACAGGAGGCCCCCCACCGAGCCGCCCACCATCTTGAGGCCGTACTGGTTCAGGATGCCGTAGAAGCCCACCGCCGTGGCGGGGAGGAGGTAGATCTGGTTGAGGAAGGGGATGAAGTAGGTCAGGCCGCAGTAGACGCAGTAGACCACGAAGCCGTTGAGAGCCACCGCCCAGATGTCCACGCTCTTGATGGCCTGCATCATGCCGCCAAAGGCCGCCTGGGCCTTGTTGACCTCCTTGCCGCTTTCGTCGGTGACCTTTTCATCGTGGGGGACAAAGAACAGGCAGAGGACACCGGCGGCGATGGTGATGGCGGAGAGGAAGATGATGCCGCCCCGGAGAGCCGAGGCGCCCTCCCCCATGAAGCGGAACACCGCCAGGGCGCTGGAGGCGACGATGACATCCACCACGCCGCGGCCCATCTCCAGGAAACCGAACATCCGGCCCTGGGTCTTTTCATCCCCCAGCAGGCGGATGGCCTTGAGGAGGGGGGGCCAGTAGATGACCTCGCCCAGGATGGCCAGGATGCCGAAGGCCACCAGGAAACCCCAGTACCCGGGGAAGGTGGAGAGGTACAGCCCCACCAGGCCGATCCCCACCAGGCCGCCGCCGATCATGTACTTTTTGCTGATGAGGTCGCAGACGTAGATCCCGGCGATGAGGCCGATGGTCTGGACGATGCCGTAGGCGCTGAGGGCGCCGCCGATCTGGGTGTTGGTCAGGCCCATGAACTCCTGCATCGGGACATAGAACATATCCTTCATGGAGGAGATCTTAAAGGCGATCCCCCCGGAAAGGGTCAGGATGCAGAAAACGAACCACCGGTTTGGCGCCGCCTTCATGACGGCTGCTTTTTCCTTGCTGCTCATGCTCAAAAACTCCTTTCACCTCTCGCCGCCCCTTCCGGCGGCTTTCATTGTCCCCATTATACTTTGTTTTGGTTGCGATTGCAAGTATAAACACAACTAAACGCAGATATTCTCCACTGTATCCAAGATAAACTCTTGTTTATTGTGCATATTGCTGGGGTTTTTTGTGTTTTTTCCTATCAAGACAGATACAAACGCAATCATTCCCAACTTATTTTGGAGAAATCTGTTTTTCCTGTTGCCAAATCCAAACTTTCTGGTACAATAGAAGGAAGAAACCCAAGCACGCAAAGGAGGCCGCCCAAATGATCGCCCAACAGAGACACGCCCTGATCCTGGAACAGCTGGACCGGGAGGGGACCATCTACACCGCCGCCCTGGTCAAAAAGTTCGGCGTCTCGTCCGAGACGATCCGGAAGGACCTGGATCTTCTGGAGCAGAAGGGCCTGCTGCTCCGGGTCCACGGGGGGGCCCTCCCCGCCGAAGCCGGGACCCCCCGCAGGGCGGAAAGCCAGGACCCCCACCTCTCCTTCCACGTCCGCAGCACCCAGAACATCCGCCACAAAGAGGCCATCGCCCAACACGCCGCCGCCCTGGTGAAGGAAAACCAGGTGGTGGCCCTGGACTACGGCAGCACCAGCCAGATCCTGGCCTCCGCCCTGAGGAAGCGGTTCCGCTCCCTCACCGTCATCACCAACTCCCTCCGCAACGCCCTGATCCTGGCGGACGCCCCCGGTTTCACCGTCATCCTCACCGGGGGCATCCTGGCCCCGGAGGAGTACAGCCTGGTGAACGATTTTGCCCCCATCACCGACCACCTGCACATCGACACCTTTTTCATGACCGTCACCGGCGTGGACCCCCGCCTGGGGTTCAGCGACCTGCGCCTCAACGAAGCCAAGACCCAGAACCAGCTGCGCCACGCCTCCGACCGGACCATCGTCCTGGCGGACCACAGCAAATTCGGCAAGAGCAGCCTGGCCAAGATCTGCTCCCTTTCGGAGGTGGAGCTTATCGTCTCGGACTGGGAGCTGCCGGGGGAGATGGCGCAGGAGGTCCGGAAGGGCGGGGTGGAGCTGGTGCTGGCGGAGGAGGGATTGGGGGGGTAGGGGGATGGCTCCGGGGATAAAGGCCGACTGGCGGGGAAAGGCCAACCCAGGGACTGACCTTTCCAAAACCAATTTCGCCGTGGAATGAGAATAACCTCCCCGCAGCAAAGCCACAGGGAGGCGATAAGAGCGAGACCCAGTCATGCGGGAGGGACAATACCAGGTCTTTTTGTGATATTCTTTACCTTATGAGGGCACGGACACGCTTTTGTGGAAAGCATTTTCTGGCCCATGCGGATTTTTAGAACGGCACAGCTCCTCCAGCAGCGCCTGCCAGCAGAAATCTCCGGAGCGTGGTTCCCGGATCAGCCCCCACGCCTCCTCCTTTCACCAAAATCATCACACAACCGTTCTGCTTTTCTGCCCCAAGTAAGTCCCAAATGCCACAGCGATGGCAATAGCAGCCAAAACAAAAACCGCCATAACCGGGTAGCTGACATACGCTCCGAACACATCGAACCCCTTATACCCCCCGAACACCTCCTTCATCAGCGTGACGTTGGCAAGCCCAAAATCCACCAGCGCCCCAAGCCTCTGGGTCACGGTATCGCCCATGGCCGCCAGCCCCACATTCACAAACAGGATCGCAAGGCTGACCCCCGCCGTCCCCGTCTGGCTTTTCATCCGGGAGGAGATCAGACAGATCATCAGGCTGTAGACCACGCTGGTAAAAACAAGCCATGCGGCCCCGGCCACGGCAAGCTGCCAGACCCTCCAGGGGAACATGGACCGGGCGTAGGCGGGGATGGACTGGATGGCGGAATCCCAGCCGTGGAAACTTCCGTGGGGCAGAAAACCGAACAGAAAGGTGGCGGCCAGGTACAGCGTGGTCACGGCTGTGGAGGCGGCAAGGGCACTCAGCAGCTTTGCCGTGACGATCTTCCTCCTGCCGTTCCGGGAGCTTAAGATCAGGTTGTCCATGCCGCTGGACCGCTCCACGGCGAACACCGGGGCGATGACAAAGGTCAGCGGCACAAACAGAAGGAACTGCATCATATGCTCCCCCCAGTTGTTGAACAGGTTTTCCCACAGCAGGATATTGGCAAACTCCGGCTCCCCCAGCTCTTCCAGCCGTTCCAGGGCGGCGGACAGCTCCCGATAGTCAGAAGAATCCTGCTTCCCTTGGCGTTCCAATCCCGCAATCTTCCCTTGCAGTAGGGCGACCCCATAGGGTTCCTCGGCGCTCTCCGGCGGCGTGCCATTCCAATATTCCTCTACCCGTTCGGTGTAGGCGTGGTAGTTCACCGCCAGAATGATCTCCGGCTGGTCTTTGACGCTCCGGGAGATCATCCTGGCGTCCGTGCCGTACCGGGCGCTGACCTCCTGATAGACTTTTTCCGCTTCCACGGCTTTTTCGCTGTCAAAGGGGCCCTCCCAGGAAGCGGCCAGATCCTCGTAAGCACGGTAGCTGTCATTGCCGCCGATGAGGAAGATGGTGGAGGTCAGGCCGACCACGCTGTAGAGGGCAAACAGGCACGCCAGCAGCAGCAGGGTCCTTCTGTTCAATAACAGTTTTCGCAGTTCAAATCGAAACAGAGACATGGCGTTACCTCCCGGCCTTTCCTGGCAAGTAGTTGAAAAGATACAGATAGGCGTCCTCCAGCGTTGGCACGGCTTGTATTGCGTCAGGGACGGGCTGCGTGTCCGAAATGACACGGACCTCCATGCGGCCGTCCTTCGCCCGGACGTTGCTGATGACCGCCCGGTTTTGATAGTCCACCAGCTGTTCGGCGGGCATCGGCCCCAGCCAGACCCGGCCCTCTATCATCCGGATATATTCCCCGGCCGTGTGGATGTGCTGGATGCCGCCGTGTTCCATCATCATGATCTGAGCGGCGATCTGCTCCACGTCGGATACGATATGGGTGGAGAGCAGCACCAGGCGGTCCTTTGCGTAAGCGGAGATGATGTTGCGGAACTTGATCCGCTCATAGGGGTCCAGGCCGGAGGTGGGTTCGTCCAGAATCAAAATCTCCGGGTCGTCCAGAAGGGCCTGGGCAATGCCCAGCCTGCGCTGCATCCCGCCGGAATAGGCGGCACATTTCCGTTTCAGATCATCCCAAAGGCCGACACTTCGGGCCAGTTCCTCGATCCGCCTTTTGGCCCGGGCCTTTTCCATCCCCTTCAGCGCCGCCGAGTATTCCAGGTAGTCCCTGCCGGTAAAGTCGCCGTAAAAGCTGACATCCTGGGGCAGATAGCCGATCTTCGCCCGGTATTCATCCCCAACGGCATGAATGTCCTTCCCGTCATAGAGGACACGCCCGCTTGCGGGGCGCAGCACGTCGGCCAGTATGCGGATCAGGGTGGTTTTTCCCGCCCCGTTGGGACCCAGCAGGCCGTAGACCCCCGTCCCCATGGAGAGGGAGATCCCTTTCAGGACCTGTTTGCTTTTGTAGCTTTTTGTGACAGCTTCCAGCCGCAATTCCATACGCTACCTCCTGGCGGCGGCCCCGCCGCCCCGTGTCCCCGTGGCGACCTTGACGGTGGAGAAATCCGCCCGGTCAAATTTGCGGACGCACAGCAGGAAGAAAAACGCCCCGATCAAGATGGTGATGGCCAGCCCTGTCAGCGGCGTGATGACAGCCCCGCCGAGGTCGAACGCCATGCCCTGTTTGACCAGCTCCTCCGTGTCTAATGTATGTGCCCCCAGGGCGATGTAGCGGAAGATGGAGGTGGTATAGGTCAGCGGGTTCAGGTAGACCACGGGCAGGAGAAAACCGGGTATCATGGTGGTGGGGATATACGCGCCGGAGACAAAGGTCAGGGGCATCATGATCATGG
>CANOCD010000049.1 GCA_947564495.1 uncultured Angelakisella sp.
CGGTCATCGATCTGTTCAAGCACAAGTTACAGATCACCCTGACCTACGCCGTCATCAGCTCCATGTTCACCATCCTCATCGGCATCCCCTGCGGGTACATAGCGGGGATGACCAAAAAGCCGGCGGTGAGTAAGGGCATCACCTCGGTGGCCCTGATCATCCTCTCCCTGCCGGAGTTCTGGTTCGCCATACTGCTCTTGTTCTTCTTCGGGCTGAAATTGGGGTGGGTGCCCATCGGCAGCTGGGGCTCCACCTGGCCGGAGCACCTCCACAGCATCATCCTCCCCGCCTTCACCGGGGCCATCGGCTCGGTGGGCCTGCTGATCCGGAACATCCAGAGCGGGGTCCACAAGCTCCTGGCCAAGGACTACATCGACTTCGCCTACAGCAAGGGCATCGACAAGTCCATCATCCGGTCCCGGTACGTCATCAAAAACGTCATGGTCTCCTCCATCACCCTCATCTCCATGCGGGTCACCTCCATGCTGGGGGGCAGCGTCATCATCGAGACGGTGTTCGCCCTCCCGGGCCTGGGGTCCATGCTGGTCAGCGCCATCAACGGCCGGGATTACATCCTGGTCCAGGGGACGGTGCTCATCTACGCCCTCATCGTGCTGGTCATCACCCTGCTCACCGACATCTGCTATTCCTTTATTGCCCCCCGGGTCAAGCTGCAGTAAGGAGGGACGATATGAAAACGAAAACCATCCTGAGCAAAAAGCTCCGCCCCGACCGTCCCTACGCCCTGATCATCGGCGGGGTCATGCTGGCCATCGTGCTGCTCATGACCTTCTTCCCCTCCCTCTTTACCAGCTACGACCCCCTGGAACAGAACTTCGCCATCGCCCTCAAGCCCCCCAGCGCCGAGCACATCTTTGGCACCGATAACTACGGCCGGGACCTCTTTACCCGGGTGGTCTACGGGGCCAGGGTGGACCTGAAGATCGGCTTTCTGGCCATGATCGTCCCCCTCTTTGTGGGCTCCTTTATCGGCCTGGTGGCCGGCTGGTTCGGGGGCTGGGTGGACGCCCTCCTGATGCGTATCCAGGACATCATGACCGCCTTCCCCTTCACCATCCTGGTCATCGCCATCATCTCCATCCTGGGGCGGAGCGAATCCAACGTCTACATCGCCATCTGGCTGGTGGGCTGGAAGGACTACACCAAGCTGGTGCGAAGCGAGGTCCTCATCGAAAAGAACAGCGAGTACATCCAGGCGGTGCGCTCCCTGGGCTTTTCCGACCTGCGGATCATGTTCCGGCACATCCTCCCCAACACCATCAACAGCGCCGTGGTCTACGCCGTCTCCGACGTGATGCTCTGTATGCTGGTGGCCGCCTCCCTCAGCTTCCTGGGCCTGGGGGTCCAGCCCCCCGTCCCCGAGTGGGGGGCCATCATCTCCGAGGGGCGCCCCTTCATCCTCAACGCCTGGTGGATCTGCGCCCTCCCCGGCCTGGCCCTTGCCTTTACCGGCACCTCCCTCAGCCTGCTGGGAGAAGGCATCTCCCACATCCTGACAAATGACGGCAGAAAGTGAGGCGAATGATGATGCGGGAACCTTTGCTCAGCGTGCGAGAACTGCGTACCTACTTCCTCAACAACAAAAAGATCGTCCGGGCCGTGGACGGGGTCTCCTTTGACGTGAACAAAAGCGAGATCTTCGGCCTGGTGGGGGAATCCGGCTGCGGAAAGAGCGCCACCTGCCGCTCCCTCATCCGCCTGGTCCAGTCCACCGGGGAGATCGTGGGCGGGGAGATCCTCTATAACGGGGAGGACATCGTCCAGGCGCCGGAAAAGCGGATGGCCGAGATCCGGGGCCGGGAGATCGGCATGATCTTCCAGGAGCCCATGAACACCCTGAACCCCCTGACCACCATCGGCGTTCAGCTCATGGAGGTCTACCAGCGCCAGAAGCTCTCCAAGGCGGAGATGACCGAGAAGGCGGTGGAGATGATGCGCCTGGTGGGCATCCCCGACCCGGTGACCCGGCTGAAGGACTACCCCCACCAGTTTTCCGGGGGGATGCGCCAGCGGGCCATGATCGCCATCGCCCTGGCGGCCCAGCCCAAACTGCTGCTGGCGGATGAACCCACCACCGCCCTGGACGTGACCATCCAGGACCAGATCATCCGGCTGCTTCTGGAGCTGCGGGAAAAACTTTCCATGAGCATCATCCTGGTGACCCACGACATGGGGGTGGCCTCCCGGATGTGCGACCGCATCGCCGTGATGTACGCCGGGCGGATCATGGAGATCACCACCTCCCACGAGCTGTTCTACAACCCCAGGCACCCCTACACCCTGGGCCTCATGCGGTCGATGCCCCTGGCGGGGAAGGGGGTCCGCCTGGAGCCCATCCAGGGGACGCCCCCCGACCTGAGCGAGGAGATCACGGGCTGCCCCTTCGCCCCCCGGTGCAAGATGGCCTGTGACCGGTGCCGGACCGAAAGCCCCGCCCTCCGGGAGGTGGAGCCCGGGCACCTTTCCGCCTGCCACCGGGCGGAGGAGCTCACCGGCGAAAGTTTCCTGACCTGTAAGGAGGTGCAGTGATATGAGCGAAGTCCTGCTCAGTGTGGAGAACATGGTCAAGCAGTTCCCCATCAAACAGACCATGTTCGACGTCATCGCCCGAAAGCCCAAGCGGTATGTCCGGGCGGTGGACGACGTGTCCTTCCAGGTTCAGAAAGGGGAAACGGTGGGCCTTGTGGGGGAATCGGGCTGCGGCAAAAGCACCCTGGCCAAGACCATCTGCCGCCTCCACTCCCCCGACGGGGGCAAGGTGGTCTTTGACGGCATGGATATGTTCGGCCTGCGGTCCGACGAGCTCCGGCGGGTCCGGTACAAGATGCAGATGGTGTTCCAGGACCCCTACTCCTCTTTGAACCCCAGGATGACGGTGCGGCAGATGCTCACCGAGATCCTGTCGGTCCACAAGCTCTGCCCCAAGGAGGAGCGGACCGCCCGGGAGCTGGAGGTACTGGACATGGTGGGCATGGGGGAGAACGCCCTGGACCGCTATCCCAGCCAGTTTTCCGGGGGGCAGCGCCAGCGGATCAACATCGCCCGGGCTCTCATCATGAAGCCGGATATGCTCATTGCTGACGAGCCGGTGTCGGCGCTGGATGTTTCCATCCAGGCGCAGATCATCAACCTGCTCATCGACTTGAAGAACGAGCTGGATCTGACCATGCTGTTTATCTCCCACGACCTGCGGGTGGTGAAGTACATCTCCGACCGGGTGGTGGTGATGTATCTGGGGCGGATCGTGGAGATGGGGGAGACGGAGGAGCTGTACGAGAGCCCCTGCCATCCTTACACTGACATTCTGCTGAAGGCGGCCCCGGAGGTGGACCCGGACAGCGACGGCGGGGAGTATGTGATCCATGGGGAAACGCCCAGTCCCATTGATATACCGGGGGGGTGCCGGTTCCATCCCAGGTGTCCGTATGCGGATGAGAAGTGTAAGACGGTGGAACCGCCGCTGGTGGAGTTGTGGCCGGGGCGGTGCGTGGCGTGCCACCACCGGCTGGGCGGGCAAGGGCCGGCCTAAGCCAAGCACCCGGTAAAAATCGAGCCAAGCAAAGTTTAGGGCCGCCCTTTTTCAAAGGGCGGTGGAGTCCAGAGGCGAAGCCTTTGGTCGCTCCCGCAGGAGCGAAATACCCCTAGGCGGTGGCGGTCTGTACGAATGTACGGGCCGGGCCGCCGACCGAACGGCCAAACCAAAACGGGCCTATCAAAACCAGGCCGCAGGAAAAAACAACGAAGCTAAGAAAGGGTGCAAAGTTTCCCTTTCTTAGCTTTGTTTTCTCGAAGTGACAACCTGCGGCCGGTAACGAGACTGCGCCCACACCCAGCCGCAGGAGCGCCCCCCGCTTGCGCCTTGCAGCGCCTGCCCTTCCGGACAGGCCCCGGCTGGGGCCGAATCCGGAACGAACGGGCCTTGGATGACCGGGGTCCCTACAGCCGCAGGGCCCCTTTTTCCAGCGCCTTGATCCCCCCGCCCCCACAAACCACAAATTTTTTCATAAAAACCCCAAAATCCACCCCCGGGAATGTAGAAATATTCCCGTGGATATGATACAATCATCATGTTCCCCCGTTCCCCCAAAAACAAAAAGGAGAAAGACTGAATGAACACCATCGAACGCTTCTTCAAGATCCAAGAGCGCAACACCACGCTGAAAACCGAAGTCACCTCCGGGATCGTGACCTTTATGACCATGGCTTATGTCCTGGTGGTCCAGCCCGGGGCCATCTGCGGGTACGGCCCGGACGCCTTTGTCGTGGACGTCAACGGGGTCGTCATCTCCAAGGAGGCCATCGTGGTCTCCTGCGCCCTTATCAGCGGGCTGATCACCCTGCTCATGGCCTTTTACGCCAACCTCCCCTTCGCCCTTTCCACCGGGATGGGCAGCAACTTTATGTTCGGCGCCCTGATCCAGCAGCAGGTCCTCCCCTTCGGCGGCGCCATGGCCATGACCCTGGTCTCCGGGTCCATCTTCGTGGTCCTCACCGCCTTCGGCATCCGTGACGTCATCGTCAAGGCCATCCCCGCATCCATCAAGGTGTCCATCGGCACCGCCATCGGCTTTTACATCGCCTATCTGGGATTCAAAAACTCCGGCGTCTGCGTCCTCTCCGAGGGCGGCATCTCCACCGGGAACTTCACCGTCCCCGCCGTCTGGCTGGCCGTCCTGGGCCTGGTCATCATCGGCGCTCTGACCGCCCGGAAGGTGAACGGCGCCATCCTCATCGGCATCCTGGCCATCACCGTCCTGGGCATCCCCTTCGGCGTCACCACCCTGCCGGCGACCCTGGCGAAGATCCCCGACCTCAGCGGCCTCCAGGCTATCACCTTCAGCTTTGATTGGGCCGCCGTCCTCCAGATCTCCTCGATCACCCTCATCTTCATCACCTTCTGCGGCGACTTCTTCTCCACCCTGGGGACGGTGCTGGGGGTCAGCGCCAAGGCTGGCATGATGGACGAGCACGGCAACGTGAAGGACATCCAGAAGCCCTTCATGGTGGACGCCATCGGCACCTGCGTGGGGGCCTGCACCGGCAACACCACCATCACCACCTTTGTGGAATCCAGCGCCGGGGTCCAGGCCGGGGCCCGCACCGGCCTTGCCAGCGTGGTCACCGGCGTCCTGATGCTGGCCATGTTCTTCTTCTCCCCCCTGGTCCTCATGATCCCCAACGCCGCCACCGGCCCCGCCCTTATCTTCGTGGGCATCCTGATGATCTCCGGCATCACCGGGATCGACTTTTCCGACTTCACCGAGTCCTTCGGGCCCATCGTGATGATCCTCTTCACCATCTTCGGCGGCGGCATCGCCGGGGGCATCTCTTCGGGCATCCTGGCCTACATCGCCATCAAGGTCTTTTCCGGGCGGGCCAAGGATGTCCACCCCCTGATGTACGTCCTCGCCGTCCCCCTGGTCTTTTACTTCATCGTGAAATAAGGAGGCAGCTATGAAACTACAGCCGAAAGACAAGGCCCATCTCCTCCAGGCGGCCCTTGGGAACCTGCCCTGCGACCTGCTGGTCAAGAACGTGCAGCTGGTCAACGTCCTCACCGGCGAGATCTACCCCGCCAACGTCTTTGTGGATTCCGGCATGATCGCCCACGTGGAGTACCGGGACCTGGAGGCGGATCTGGACAAGGCGGAAAAGGTTCTCGACGGCCGGGGCGCCTACCTGATCCCGGGGTTCATCGACGCCCACGAGCACATCGAAAGCTCGATGATGACCCCCCGGAATTTCGCCAAGGCGGTCATCCCCTGCGGCACCACCACGGTGATCACCGACCCCCACGAGATCGCCAACGTCTGGGGGGTGGAGGGGGTGCGGTATATGCACGACTCCTCCCAGGGCCTGCCCATGCGGCAGCTCCTGGACATCCCCAGCTGCATCCCCGCCGTCCCCGGCCTGGAAAACGCCGGCGCCGCCTTCTTCGCCCCGGAGATCCACGAGCTGGCCAAGCTGGAACGGGTCATCGGCCTGGCCGAGGTGATGGACTTTGTGGGGGTGGCCTTTGGGGAACAGCGGATGATGGACATTATCGACGCCGCCGAGAGCCACGGCCTCTACCTCCAGGGCCACGCCCCCTCCCAGCGGGGGAGGATGCTGTCGGCCTACCGCTGCGGCGGCCCCAACACCTGCCACGAGACCATCGACGGCGAGGGGGCCCTGGAAAAGCTCCGCAGCGGCGTCTTCGTGGACGCCCGGGACTCCTCCATCTCCAAAAACGTGAAGGACATTTGGAGCGGCGTGAAGGACATCAAGTTCTTCGATCAGCTCTGCTTCTGCACCGACGACCGGGAGGCGGACGAGATCCTCCACAGCGGCCACGTCAACGACGTGGTCCGCCACGCCATCGCCTGCGGCATGGACCCGGTGGCGGCCATCAAGAGCGCCACCTACAACGCCGCCCGGGAGGCCCATATCGACAACCTGGGCGCCATCGCCCCCGGCTTCGCCGCCGATTTCCTCCTGGTGGAGGACCTCCGGGAGCTGAAGCCCAGCCACGTCTTTTTTGAGGGCGAGCTGGTGGCGGAAAACGGGAAGCTGGTGGCCTCCGTCCCGGACCAGAGCTTCCCCCTGGAACAGAAAAACTCGGTCTGCGTCCGGGAGCTGGCCCTGGAGGACTTCGTTTTGAAAGCCGACGTCCCCGACGGGACGGTGGCCATCAATCTCCTGGAGTACCCGGACCCTGTCAGGTCCATCACCGTCCGCAGCAGGGCGGAGGTGGCGGTGAAGGACGGGAAGATCCTTCTGGACGGGACCGACCTGCGGTACGTGGTGGTGGTCAACCGCCATAAGGGGTATGACACCATCGGCCTGGGGGTGGTCCGGGGCTTCGGGCTCAAGAAGGGGGCCCTGGCCTCCACCGTTTCCCACGACAGCCACAACCTGACCATCGTTTACGACACCCCGGAGAACGCCCTGCTGGCGGCCCGGGAGCTGATCCGCTGCGGCGGCGGGATGTGCGCCGTGGAGGACGGGGCTGTTCTGTACACCCTGGAGCTGCCTCTGGCCGGGCTCATGTCCCTGAAGCCGGCGGAGGAGCTGGCGGTCTGCTGCCAGGCCATGAAGGACGCCGAGCGGCGGCTCGGGCTGACCGGGCTGGAGAATCCCCTGCTGCGGATCGTGACGCTGGCGCTGCCGGTGGTGCCGGAGCTGAAGATGACCGATCTGGGCATGGTGGACGTGCTGCGGAAGGAGCTGGTGCCGCTGCTGGCGTAAGGAAGGGCAGCGGGACTGAAAAATGCTGAAAGGGCGGGGGCCTGTCTCGGATTGAGGCAGGGCCCCCGCTTTTTTGCGGCGGGAAAGCGTGCCGGGGCATCCCGCCGCAGGATTCAAATATTTCCAGCGCATAGAATCTCTCTGTGTGATCTTACAAATTTCGCAAAGACTTTTTGTCGCAGCATCCAAACTTTCTTCCCCGCCTTGACAAAGGCAGCAAAATCATATATTATATAAATACAGAATAATATTCTATATTTAGAATATCCGGAGGCGCACAAAATGATGATCTCCCAGAAAGCCCAATATAGTTCCCTAAAGGCGATCCTTATTTTGGAGGCTATGTCCCAAAGCAACGACTATGTGGGTATCCACGACATCTGTGCTTATACCGGGTACAGCCAAAGCACGGTCCACCGAATTCTGGGGGAACTGGTCCAGTGCGGCTATGTGGAAAAAAACACCT
>CANOCD010000050.1 GCA_947564495.1 uncultured Angelakisella sp.
ATCTTTGACGAGCCCACGGCGGTGCTCACCCCCCAGGAGATCGACGAGTTCTGCCAGATCGCCCTCAAGCTGAAGGAGCAGGGCAAGACGCTGCTTTTCATCAGCCATAAGCTCAACGAGGTGATGCGGATCTCGGACCGGGTCACGGTGATGCGGATGGGCAAGGTGGTCTGCACCAAGGACATCGCCGACACCAGCGAAAAGGACCTGGCCCATCTGATGGTGGGGCGGGACGTGGCTCTGGGGGGCGGCGAGCGAACCCCCGTGGACAGCGGAAAGCAGGTGCTGGAGGTCAAGAATGTCAGCATGGTGGTGGACGGCGTAAAAAAGCTGGACAACATCAGCCTTGTGGTCCACCCCGGGGAGATCCTGGGGGTCATCGGCATCGACGGCAACGGGCAGGACCAGCTGGTGGACGCCATCTGCGGCAAGGCCCGGGCCAGCGAGGGGGAGATCCTTCTGGACGGCCAGAGCATCGGGAAAAAGAGCATCAAACAGATCAAAGAAGCGGGCCTGGCCACCGTCTACGAGGACCGGCACAAGGACGGCCTGGTGCTGAAATATTCGGTCCAGGACAACCTGATCCTGGGCTACCAGGACCACCCCCGGTTCCTGCGGGGCCACGACCTCTTTTTGGACCCCAAGGCCATCAAGGAGAACGCCGTGGAGCAGCAGAAAGCCTTTGACATCCGCTGCGGCTCCCTGGAGGTGTTCGCCGGGACCCTATCCGGCGGCAACCAGCAGAAGATCATCCTGGCCCGGGAGGTCAGCGCCAGACCCAAGCTGCTCATGGTGGTGCAGCCCACCCGGGGCCTGGACATGGGGGCCATCGAGTTCGTCCACGACAAGGCGGTGGAACAGCGCAACGCCGGCTGCGGGGTGCTGCTTTTCTCCCTGGAGCTGGACGAGATCCTCCAGCTCAGTGACCGCATCGCGGTGATCCACAACGGGAAGATCCTGAAGACCCTGCCCAACAAAGGGGTGACCCGCCAGCAGATCGGCCGGTATATGCTGGGGGTATTGGAAGAAGAAGCAGAGGAGGCGGCAGTATGAAAAACATCAATGGAACAAGACTGAAGCAGGGGCTGGCGGATACCTTTTCCTCCCTTGTCGCTCTGCTGCTGGCCTTTGTGGTAAGCGGCCTGCTCATCCTCCTCACCGACGCCAACCCCCTGGAGGTGTTCTCCTCCCTGTTCGTCGGGGGTCTGGGTTCGCCTCTGGCCCTGGCGGGGGCCCTCAACCGGATGGCCCCCATCCTCCTGGCCGGGCTGGCCATCACCGCCGGCAACAGCTGCGGCGTCTTTAACATCGGCTTTGACGGCCAGTTCCTGGTGGGCTTCGTCCTGGCCGCCGTGGTGGGGTACGCCGTGCCTCTGCCCTCCTTCTTGCTCATCCCCCTGGTCTTTCTGGCGGCCATCGCCGGGGCCATGCTCTGGTCCTTTTTCCCCATCTTCCTCAACATCCGCCGGGAAGTGAACATCATCTTCTCCTGCATCATGCTCAACTATGTGGGCAAGTACCTGGTGAACTACCTCATCCAGCAGTTCCCCGGCTACATCGCCTCCACCGGGGGCTCCCCCAGGGTCCAGGACACGGCCATGCTGCCGGCGCTCATCGAAAAGCCTTACAAGATCAACCTGGCCGTCCTCATCTCCCTGGTCAGCCTGGCCCTGCTCTACGTCATCCTGTTCAAGACACGGTCCGGCTACGAGATGCGGGCGGCGGGTCTGAGCCGCTCCGCCGCCTACTCCGCCGGTATCCCCGTGGAAAAGAAGGCGATGGCGGGGATGCTCCTCAGCGGGGCCTTCGCCGGGATGTGCGGCGCCCTGGAGCTCATGGGCATCACCGGCCGGGCCATCGAGGACTACGCCCCGGGCTATATGGGCCTTGGCATCGCCGTGGCCATGCTGGGGCGGGAAAAGCCGGCCATGATCCTCCTTTCCGCCTTCCTCTTTGCCGTGATGAAAAACGGCACCACCCTGATGCAGATGAAAACCGGCATCTCCGCCCAATTCGTGCTGGTGATCCAGGGCCTGCTCATCATCTTTGTGGGGATCGGCCCCCTGTTCCGCTACCTTATGAACCGGTTCCACGAGGGGAGGAAGAACAGCCATGCTTAGTTTTCTCAAATACATCTTTATCGCCACCCTTCGCCTGGGCACCCCCATCGCCCTCACCTCCATGGGGGGCTGCCTTTCCCAGCGGGGCGGCATCAACAACATCGGCCTGGACGCCCAGATGACCCTGGGGGCCCTCATGGGCGTCTGCGGCGCCTACTGGTTCAAAAGCGCCTGGGTCGGCGTTCTCGTCGGGATGCTGGCCGGCCTTATCATGGGGCTGATCCACGGCTTTGTGGTGAACACCTGCGGCGCCCCTATGGCGGTGAGCAGCCAGGCCATGATCCTGTTCTCCCAGGGCCTCACCATCATCGTGCTCTTTGCGGTGTTCGGCAACGTGGGCTACTCCGACCAGGTGGCCTCCATCAGCAGCACCCCCGTCTTGGCCAATATCCCCCTGGCAGGGGACACCCTCTCCCAGCTCTCCCCCCTGGTCTATCTGGGGCTGGTGATCCTGGCCGTCCTCAACTTCCTGCTCTATAAGACCCCTATGGGCCTCCGGATGCAGTCCTGCGGGGAACATCCCCGGGCGGCGGACACGGCTGGCATCAACGTCACCCTGTACCGCTATCTGGGGGTCATGACCAGCGGCGCCCTGGGGGGCCTTGGCGGGGCGATGCTCTCCATCGGCTACATGAACCTGTTCCAGGACGGCATGATCGCCGGGCGGGGGTTCCTGGCGGTGGGGGCCATCTCCCTGGGGGGCTACACCCTCAAAGGGGCCTATGCGGCCGGCCTGCTGTTCGGCTTCTTCGACGCCCTCCAGCTCTATGTTCAGACCACCAACCTGCCCGTTCCGTCCCAGTTCGTGCAGATGATCCCGTATCTGGCCAGCTTTCTGGTCATCATCTTTGCCTCCGGCGAACACAGCGGCCGCCGGGGCAGAGCGCCCGCGGCCCTGGGACAGCCCTACTCTAAGATCTCCGGCACTCGTTAGCCGGCAAGGGGGCAAGGATCATGATCGCGCCGACTTTAGCCTGCGCCGACTGGCTCAACCTGCAAGAGGAGATCCATATCATGGACCGGGCGGGGGTGGACTCCTACCACATCGACATCATGGATGGCCATTATGTGCCCAACCTCTGCTTCAATTTGGATATTCTGGCCGCCATCCGGCGGGTCTCGGCGACGCCGGTGGATGTCCACCTGATGGTGACCAACCCCCTGGACTATGTGGACCGGCTGGCCGCCTGCCAGGTCCAGCTGGCCTGCACCCACCTGGACAGCTGGGGCGACCCGGGGGAGTTCCTGGACGCCCTGGAGGACCGGGGGATCAGAAAGGGGCTGGCCCTCTCCCCGGAGGACGGGGTGGAGCGGCTGGAGCCCTGGCTGGAACGGCTGGATTATATCCTGGTGATGTTCGTCAAGCCGGGCTTCTCCGGCCAGCCCTTCCGGCCCGAGCTGCTGGGGAAGCTGACTCAGCTTGATACCCTGCGCCGGAGCCGGGGCCTGCCCTTCCTCATCGAGGTGGACGGCGGCGTCAGCTGGGAAAATGCCGGAGACATCGTGAAAAACGGGGCGGACCTGCTGGTCTCCGGGGCCTTTGCCTCTTTGGACCGGCAGGGGGACCTGGGGGAGCGCACGGCGGCCTTTCGGGCCCTCAGCGCCTCCCGCTGCCGCCATGCGGCGGAAAGGGGAATGAACAGATGAAAAAGATCGCCATCGGAAGTGACCACGGGGGCTTTGCCCTCAAGGAGTTTTTGCGCCAGCGCCTGGAAGGGGAGGGGTGGCGGCTGGAGGACTTCGGCTGCGCCACCCCAGACCCGGTGGAGTACCCGGACATCGCCTTTGCCCTGGCCAGGGCTGTGGCCGCCCGCCCGGAGGAATACGAGGTCGGCGTCCTCTGCTGCGGCACCGGGATCGGGGTCTCCATTGCGGCCAACAAGGTAAAGGGGATACGGGCGGCCCTCTGCGCCGACTGCTTCTCCGCCCGAATGGCCCGGGAGCACAACAACGCCAATGTCATCACCCTGGGAGGGCGCACCACCGGCCCGGAACTGGCTTGGGAGATGGTGAAGGCTTTCCTTGGGGCCCGGTACCAGGGCGGTGTCCACGCCCCCCGGGTAAAGGCGCTCACCGACGTGTAACAGGCACACAACAAAAAGGGAGCGGACAGCGTGAACTGCCCGCTCCCTTGCTTTCTTATTTTTCAGCCGTGCCCAAACTTCCCCATCTCCCGCAGGACCTCGAACATCCTGGGGCTCTGCCGCTCAAAGACGGTAAAATCCACATTCATCACCTTGTCGTTCTTCACCGCCGCCACCGGCTGGTAGATGACGCTTTTCTTCACCTCGTCCACCGAAATAGCCACATCGGCAAAGATGACATCCGGCTCCAGGGCGGCCACGTTGGCCCGGTCGTAGAGCCAGCCGGTGTAGGCTTTGGCGTCGTTGACAAAGCCCAGCTCCTCCAACAGGGCCCCCTCAAAGGTCTCCCCGGTGGCCATGCCGTAGCCCATCTGGCGCAGGAGGATCGCCTTGGGGGCGGTCCCGTCCGGGGAGGCGGCCCCCTCCCGGATCATCCCCTCCAGCTCCTCCCAGTAGCCCTCCCCGTGGTTCCTGCCCGAGGTGGCCCCCATGAGGGCCAGGGCCAGATCCAGGTAGTTCTGCCGCAGCTCCCCCAGGGATTCCGCCCGCTTCAGCACCAGCACCGGGATCTCCAGCTGCTGGAGGCGGATAAGGTCCCGCTGGGTGAGGGCGGCGGAGGCCACCACCAGGTCCGCCCCCTGGGAGCGGATCTGCTCGATGTCGGGGGAGAGCGCCGAGCCGCACCGGTGGCGCTTTTCCACCTCGGCGGAGGGGTAGTCGCAGTAGTCGCTCACCCCCACCACCCGGCTCCCCAGGCCCATGGCGAAGAGCATCTCGGTGGTGCCGGGGGAGAGGGAGACCACCTTTTTCGGGGCCTCGGGGATGTCAACCTCCCCGATCCGCACCGGCCAGTCGGGGTCCTCCTCCACAGAAGCGGAGGAGGGGTCCTTCTTGCCGCCCCCCGGCTTTTTGCCGCCCTCCTCCTTTTCGCATCCCGACAGGAGGAGCAGCAGGATCAGCAGAAGGGCCAGAACTCGTTTCAGACGCATAAGCTCCTCCTTACAGCCGGTCGGCCAGGCCCTTGTACATCAGGATGGCCAGGATGATGCAGATGATCTGTGCCACGTTGATCTGGAACTGAAAGCCGAAGGCCACCTGGAGGACCGCCAGGTCCAGGAGCATGGGCTCCGCCGTGGAGATGCCCACGCTGCTGCCGTAGCCGAGCCAGCCCAAAAAGGGCACCTTGGCGGTGACGTTTGCCAGGAGAGAGCCCATGACCACCCCCGCCAGCAGCATAAAAATGAGTACCAGATTCCGTTTCCACTTCATGTCGTTTCGTCCTTTCCCAGGTCGTTTTCTTTTAGGGCGGTTCTCGGAAATAATGAGAACAAAGGAAGGGGGTGGGCGGGGTGCAGAGCAAGGAGGAGGACGCAGGCGTGCTTTGTGCCCGGCAAGGACGAGGACGCAGCTATGCGCCCCGCCCAGCCCCTGAACTGTTCTCAGTATTTTCGAGAAGTGCCCTGGATAAGCGGACGGCCTCCCGGGCCAGCGCCTTGACGTCCTCCAGGCTGGAGACGGTCCCCGCCTGGCGGCGGAGGGCGGCGGCCCCCCGGATGCCGGTGATGTACCAGCCGCAGTGCTTCCGGGCCTCCCGGAAGGCGATCTTCTCCCCCTTGTAGGCGGCCATGAGAGACACCTGGCGGAGCATGACCTCCATCCGCTCCTCCATGGGGGGATCGGGGAGGACCGTCCCGTCCCGGAGATAGGCGGCGATCTGCCCGAAGAGCCAGGGCCGCCCCAGGGCTCCCCGGCCAACCATCACCAGGTCGCAGCCGGTGGCCTCCAGCATCTCCTTGGCGGATCGGGGGCTGTCCACGTCCCCGTTGCCTATTACCGGGATGGAGACCGCCTCCTTCACCTGGCGGATGATCTCCCAGTCCGCCGGGGGGGCGTACATCTGGGCCCGGGTCCGCCCGTGGAGGGCGATGGCGTCGGCCCCGCTCTCCTGAGCCATCCGGGCGAAGTCCACGGCGTTTACCGAGTTCTCGTCCCAGCCCTTGCGGAACTTCACCGTCACCGGGACGGGGCTGGCCTCCTTCACCGCCCGGATGATCCGGGAGGCCAGCTCCGGGTCCTTCATCAAGGCGGCCCCGGCCCGGTTCCCGGCGATCTTGGGGGCGGGGCAGCCCATGTTCAGGTCGATGACCTGGGGCTGGTACTTCATAGCCACGGGCACCGCCCGGGCCAGGACCTCCGGGTCATCCCCGAAAAGCTGGACCGCCCCGGGGCGTTCCCCCGGGCCCATGACCAGCAGTTCTTCCGACTTGGGGCTCCCCTGGACCAGGCCCCGGGCGCTGACCATCTCCCCCACGGTGTACACCGCCCCGAAGGAGCGGCAGAGCTCCCGGAAGGCCCGGTCCGCCACCCCCGCCATGGGGGCCAGGGCGGCGCCTCCGGCCAGGGTGACAGTTCCGATCTGCATAGCGGGGCCTCCTTTTTTGGCGAAGTCTATTTGGTATTTTACCAAAAAAGGAGGGAAAGGGCAAGCTGATTTTTTGCGGCCCGGTTTCTCTGGCCCGTCACCGCTGCTGGAGCAGCTCCACCTCCCCCGGGGTCAGCTCCCGGCACTGCCCCGGGGCCAGGCTTTCATCCAGCAGGAGGCCCCCCATGGAGACCCGCCGCAGTTCCACCACGGCGGCCCCGTAACGCCCGAACATCCGCTTGATCTGGTGGTACATCCCCTCCCGGAGGGTCACCCGGGCCAGGCGGTCCTCCAGGGGCTCCAGCTTCGCCGGGAGGGTGACCCCCTCCTCCCCCAGGGGGATGCCGGCGGCGAAGCCCTCGGCCATCTCCGGGGTCAGGGGCCGGTCCAGCCGGGCCAGGTAGACCTTGGGGACGTGGCTCTTGGGGGAGAGGATTCGGTGGGCCAGGGCCCCGTCGTCGGTGAGGATCAGGAGGCCGGTGGTGTCCTTGTCCAGCCGCCCCGCCGGGAAGAGCCCCCGGCGGCGGAGTTCCTCCGGCACCAGGTCCACCACGGTGGGGCAGCGGTCGTCCCGGCTGGCCGAGACCACCCCGGCGGGCTTGTTCATCATCAGGTAGAGGCGGAGGCGCAGGGGGACTTCCCGCCCGGCCACCTCCACCCGGTCGGTATCGGGGTCCAGCTTCTGCTCCGCCCCCTTGGCCGGGAGGCCGTTCACCGCCACCAGCCCCTTCCGGATCAGTTCCTTCACCTCCCGGCGGGACCAGGTGGACTGGGCCGCCAGGAGTTTGTCCAAACGCTCCCCCTTCATAGACGCTCCCTCCCTTTCTCTTTTCATTGTAGCCGCCTTGTCAAGGGCCTTTCCGATCTGGGGGCTCCTGCTTTGGCTATTTTTTCGTATGGTCTGTGTCAAAACAGGCCGTTTTTGTGATTCTGTTCCCTTTTTCCCCCCTTTCGTAGACAAAAGTGCCAATCTTTTTTCGGATAAGAAGAATTTCCTAGAAAAAAACTGTTGCATCTGCACAAAAAAAATTGTACAATAGACTTGTGTAAAACTTGGGAAGTGCTAGGGCGATGGTTGCGGGAGCGAC
>CANOCD010000051.1 GCA_947564495.1 uncultured Angelakisella sp.
TTTTTCTTTCCTTTGAAACAGGGGAATTATTACGATATTTTTATCAGACATCGGGGGTGTTTCCCGTCCGAACATTTCCCGGGCGCCAGCGGCTTTGGTGAAAATCCATCAATAATTTCAACGACAGGAAAAGAAATATCGGTATAATGATAGAGGAAAACAGATCCGTTTCCTGGGCCCGGAAAACAGATCGCAGCAAGGAATCAGACCAAAAGAAAGAAGGAAAAGGCTCATGAACACCTCCATGATCGTCTGTCTTGTGATCTTTGCCGCCACCCTCATCAGCTATATGCTCAACAAGATCCCCATGTGGCTCACCGCCATGCTCTCCCTGGCCGCCCTGTACATCACCGGCTGCGTGGACGCCCCCACCGCCCTGTCCGGCTTCTCCAACGTCAACACCATCCTGATGGCCACTATGTTCGTGGTCGCCGCCGGGTTCCGCCGCACCTCTATGGTCCAGCGGATGGTCAGCGGCATCACCCGGCTGACCAAGGGGTCCTTCCGCACCGCCTACTTCGGCTACCTGCTGCTGGCGGTGCTGCTGACCAACTTCATCGCCAGCCCCATGGTGGTGTTCGCCATCGTCAGCCCCCTGCTCTGCGCCTTTTTGGACAGCACCGGCAAGTCCCGTTCCCACTATGTGTTCCCGGCTATGGTGACCTGCGTCGCCTGCTGCGGCATCCTGCCCCTGTCCACCGCCATCCAGCAGGCCGGGCAGTTCACCGGCTTTATGGAGACCTACGGCTTTTCCGGGATGTCCATGCGCCCCGTTGACTTTACCATCGGCGCCTGGCCCATCCTGGTGGTGGTCCCCCTGTGGGCCCTTTTCCTGGCGGACCGCTTCACCCCGGCCCAGCCCTCGGTGGCCATCGAGGCCCTGAGCAAAAAGAGCCAGTCCACCGAAAGCCAGCTGGACCCCGTGACCGACAAGATCGGCATCGTCGTCTTTTTCGCCACCATCCTCTGCCTCATCTTCGCCCCCCAGCTGAAGCTGGCCACCTGGTTCGTCGCCCTGGTCGGCTCCCTCCTGATGGTCCTCTTCGGGGTGGTGGACCCCAAGAACGCCCTGCGTGACATCCCCTGGGATATGCTGATGCTCTACGTGGGCGCCCTGGCCCTGGGCGGCGCCCTCACCGGCACCGGCGCCGGGGATATGATCGGCAACGCCCTGGCGACCGCTGTTGGCGGAACCCACAACAACTACATCCTGGGGGCGCTCTTCTTCCTCATCCCCTTCGCCCTGACCCAGTTCATGCTCAACCGAAGCGTCTCCGCCGTATTTGTTCCCATCTGCCTGCTCACCTGCTCCGCCCTGGGGGCCAACCCGGTGGGACTGGTGCTGCTGGTGAACGCCGGGTCCCTCACCGCCTTCCTCACCCCCATGGCCACCCCCGCTGTTCCCATGGCCATGGCCGACGGCGGCTATGACCTGAAGGACCTGTTCAAAAGCGGCTGGTTCATCACCATCCTCCTCAGCGTGGTCTATGTCTTCTACACCATGACCGTCCTGCCCGCCTTTTGATCCACAGGCAGACAGTGGCCCCAGATCGTGCTATACTTAGAGCTTAGAAAGGAAGGAGATCGCCACCATGAAGATCACCGATGTCAAGCTGATCTTTGCAAAACACTACCTCTTTGTCCATGTCTACACCGACGCCGGCATCGTCGGCCTTGGGGAGGCCGGGAACTGGGGGTTCCTCAGCTCCACGGCGGACGCCATCCGCAAGTTCGTCCCCTACCTCATCGGCAAGGACCCCTTTAACGCCGAGGACATCTTCCAGAACCTTTACCGGGCGGTCTACTTCCGGGGTTCGGTGATCATGAGCGCCATCTCCGCCATCGACATCGCCCTGTGGGACATCAAGGGAAAGGCCCTTGGCGTGCCGGTCTACCAGCTGCTGGGGGGCCGGACCCGGGATAAGGTGCGGGTCTACGCCTCGGTGATGCGTCCCTCCAAGACCCTGGCCGAGATGGCGGACGAGTACAAGAAACTCCAGGAGGCAGGCTTTAACGCCGCCAAGATCTTTGTCAACGGCCGGCAGCAGTCCGAAAACGGCGGCCACGACGAGTTCTACTCCGGCCGGGTGGAGGACGAGCTGGAGCGGGTCCGGGTGGTCCGGGAGGCGGTAGGTCCCCACTTCGACCTGGTGCTGGAAGCCCACCGGGGGATGACCCTGCCGGAGGCGGTGAGCTTTGGCGCCGAGGTGGCCCAATACCGCCCCATGGTCTTTGAGGACCCCGTCCCCCCGGATAACATCGACACCATGGCGGAGGCTGCCAAAAAGATCCCCGTCCCCATCGCCACCGGGGAGCGGTTCATCAACATCCGGGAGTTCGAGATGCTGATGCACCGCCACGCCGCCGCCTATATCCGCCCCGACGTCTGCGCTGTGGGCGGCATTACCGCCACCAAGAAGATCGCCGCCATGGCGGAGGCCAACGACGTGCTGGTGATCCCCCACAACCCCCTGGGCCCGGTCTCCACCGCCGCCTGCCTCCAGATCTGCGCCGCCATCCCCAACCTGGGCATCCAGGAGCTGCCCGGCTTCTGCCTCAACGGGGCGGAGGACGCCATGGTCAAGGAACCGCTGCGGTTCCGGGACGGCTTCCTCGTCATCCCCGAGGCCCCCGGCATCGGCGTGGAACTGGCCGAGGACGCTGCCGAGAAATATCCCGCCAAGGAGCGGGGGAGCAACGTGGCCTTCCGTTCCTTTGACGGGGCGGTGAAGGATTGGTGACAGCGATGAGCAAAACGGTATTATCGACCCAAAGTCTTCGCCTGCGGTGGATCAACTGCCAGTGCTTCGAGCTGGCGCTGCCAAACGGCGTCCATATTCTCACCGACCCCTGCTACGACTATCAGGGGGACCCGGGGGTGAAAATATCCTCCCTTTTCAAGACGGGCGGCTTTGCCACACCCGACCTGGAGGGGTGCGACTACGTGATCCTCAACCACACCCACGCCGACCACATGGTCAACCTGGAGGAGGTGGCGGGGCGGTTCCGTCCCACCGTCATCTGCCACACCGGGGTGGCGGCGGAGGTCGCCGCCGTTACCCCCGGGCTGCCCCTCACCTCGGTCTACCCGGTGGATTACAACGGGCGGTACTACTTTGACGGCTTCACCATGGACACCTATCACGGCAGCCACAAGCCCCAGCCCGCCACCTGGGCCCGGTCGATGGAAAGGGCGGATTTCATCAGCCAGAAGGACTCCCTGAAGCGGCTCCACACCCTGGGCGGGTTCTTCAACATGAACTACCTCCTCACCCTGGAGAACGGCTTCCGTGTCGCCTTTGTGGGCGGCCTGGACGACGGGGCGAAGGAGTGGCTCCGGGCGGCCCGTCCCAACGTCGCCTTCCGCAACAAGCTGCTCAACGACATGGATGTGGAGTCGGTGGCCCGGGACTGGCTGGGCTTTATGGGAGAGAGCCACGCCCAGATCGTTGTGCCTATGCACTTTGAGGTCTGGGAGAACCAGGAGCCCGGGTTTTCGGAGAGGACCTTCCGCCGGGCCAACCAGCTGGCGGAGGAAAAGGGGCTGCCTGTGCGGATGCTCTCGCCTGAAAGCGGCCGGTGGTATTCCTTTGAGATCGGGGTCTCCTGTTGGGGGGAGGGGCTGGCTGAGAACAGCTGCGCCCGTTAAGAGAAGATCCCAGCCAACAAGGCCCGGGCTGTCCGGTATGCCCTCCAGGCGGCATATCCAAAGGCTGGAGGCTCCGCTCATGCGGGCCAAGCCATTGAATACGCAGAAAAGCCCTTGCCGATGGTCCCATCGGCAAGGGATTTTCCTGTCAGCCATCCTTTCCCCGGGCCACGCTGTTCCAGGGTGGCGGACACCGTGTTGGCCGCTGTTGCAGCAGGTCCAGCTTCTCAAAGCCTTTGGCGTCGATCAGCGTTTCCAGGGAAAAGCCCCGGCCGGATAAAAACGACTCCGCCACGGCGACGGTATCCAAAATTTTGGCGATGAGCTTTTCCTTGTCCACGGTGGGATCGGCGCCGCACCCACGGGCAAAGCCCTACAGCCCCTCCAGCGCCGCCTCGTACCTGGGCACCAGCCACCGGTACGCCTCCTCCGAGAAGTGGCGGTTTTCCTCCAGGCCCAGGCTCAGGCCCTCATCGATCCAGGCCAGCTGGGCGGGGTTCTGGAAGGAGAGGCCGCAGTTCCGGTAGTTGTCGAAGCAGGGGAGGGCCCAGAGGGCCGCTGTCTCCAGCATGGCGTCCACATAGGCCAGCTCGGTAAGGCCCAGGGCGTTGGGCTTGGGCCAGCGCCGGTAGTTGGTCATCAGCAGGACACGGGCCCGGGGATACCGGGCGGTGACCCCCGCCAGGAGGACGTTCAGCGCCCCGGCAAAGGTGGCGGGGTCCCGGTTCTCCCGGGTGATCTCCCCGACGGGCACGTCCAGGCGCTTGTCGTTGGCCCCGCCCAGGATGACCAGATAGTCGGCCTCCCCCGCCATCTCCCGGTAGCGGACGCACATGGGGACCTGATGGGGCTCCCGGGTCTGCATCGCCACCGTGTTGCCGTTTTTGCCGTAGTTGCGGACCACCATCCCGTGCTTCTGCCCCAGCAGGTTTACCCAGGTCTTTTCGTTGCCCAGGCGGTTCCCGTAGATGAGGGAGTCCCCCAGGGCCAGCAGGGTCTTTCCGTCCAAATTGCTCATAAGATGACCTCCTTGTTTTGGGAGCGTTTCGGGTCAGGACCCGGCAGGGATGAGAAAGAGCCCTCCGGCCTTTGGGACCCGATGGGGGGGCCGGCATCGCTTACAAGGCGCCCTCGGTGTCGTTCGGATCATCCGGAGGCTCCGCCCCTTCGTCCCGATCCAGCACCCTGTTGATGATCCTGGCCGTCCCCCAGCAGGCCAGGGCGGGGAGGAACAGCACCCCGTAGGGGATGTAAAAGGAACCGGCCAGGGCCACCCCCAGGAGAGCCAGCCCCAGCAGCCCGGAAAAGAGGTGCCGGACCGCCAGGAGGCTGGCGGTGACCACCGCTTCCCGCCAGGGGAGGCCCCGGGCGCCCGCGAGGGGGTAGAGCCACAGCCCGGCCAGAGAGAGAAGAAGGAGCAGGGCTCCGAACAGCCCCGCCAGGAAGGCCCCGGCCACGGTGCCCATCCTTAGGGCGAGGGAAACATCCAGGAGGAGGAAGGCGGTGAGGGTCAGGTGGGTGAGCCAGGCGGCGGTGGCGGTGAAAAATCGGGCCCGGAGGGCCTGGAAGAAGCCGGGGAAAAGGCGGGGTTCCTCATCCTTGGCCAGGGCCAGGGTCATCCGCCAGAAAGCGGAAAAAGCCGCCCCCGCCGTTACCAGGGGGAGGCAGCAGACAAAACAGAGGAGCTCCAGGACCACCAGGTCGGCCAGTTTGTTGGCGAAGGTCCAGAAGCGGTTTTCCGGGTCAAAGATCCGGTCCAGCATGGCAGGTCACCCCGTTCCACGTAAAAAATGCCCGGAGCGCCTCCATCTGGAGGCGGTAGAGGGCTTGCCGCTCCTCCTTGGCGGGGGGAGGGGCGATGACCAGGTACATCCCGGCCATGGGGGCGAACGCCTCCCCCTGAAAGACCGGCAGGTCGCCGCAGGGGACCGAGAAGGGGACGGTGTCCTCCCCCTGGCCGGTGAAGTCGGACCAGCTGCCCAGGATGCCGTGGGATTCCAGCCAGGACTTGGCCTCCGGGCTTGCCAGATAGACGTTGAACTCCCCGGTGCCGATGAGGGTCACCAGCTCGATCTGGCCGTCGGTAAGGCGGCCCTCCTCCCCGGTGAACCGGAGGTAGTGGACCAGGCAGCGGCTTTTGCCGTCGCCGTCCACATCCAGGGGGAGGCGGGCCAGGCGGTCCTCCAGGGCGGCGTCGGTGGCCAGGTCGTGGCTTTCCCCCAGCCAGAGGATGGAGAGGTCCACCCGGCCGGCCCAGAGGGGGCGGAGCATTTCCGACAGGGTGACGAGGGCCAGCGCCGCCCCCAGCAGGTGCCATTTGTAGTACATCCAGATATGGGAGGGCCAGCTTTTCGGGGGCAGGTCCCGCAGCCGGTACCGCTTCATCCTCTCACCGCCGATCCGATGGAAATTCTTCGCTTTTAATTATAGCCGGGTCCGGTGAAAAGGCAAGTCCCTCACTTCATGGACGCCTTGGAATACCCGGTGAGCATATACTTCTGGAAGAGGAAGAACAGCACGATGGCGGGGAGCATCCCGATGACCGCCCCGGCCATGGTGACGTTGGTGTGGGCCCACATCTCGGTGCCGGTCCAGGATTCCCGAAGGTGGATGAGCCCCACCGTCAGCACCCGGGCGGCGTCGGTCTTGACGATGATCTTGGGCCAGAAGTAGCTGTTCCACTGGCCGATGAGGGTGGTGAGGGACATGGTGATGAGGCTGGCCTTGCACATGGGCACCATGACGTACCAGATGGTCCCCAGCACCCCCAGGCCGTCCAGCCGGCCCGCGTCGATGTAGCTTTGGTCCACCGAGCGGAAGGACTGGCGCATCATGAAGATGAAGTGGGCCCCCACGATGCCGGGAAAGACCAGGCCGGCGTAGGTATCCACCCAGCCCAGGCGGGAGCAGATGACGTACATGGGGACGAAGGTGACCTGGTGGGGGACCATGGTGGCCCCCAGGACCACGTAGAACAGGAGGTCCCGGCCGGGGAACCGGCCGTTGGCGAAGCCGTAGGCCGCCAGCACCCCGCCCGCGATCTTGATGGTCATGCTGATGGCCGTCACGGCGATGGTGTTCCAGATGTACCGCCACAGGGGCACCCGGGTCCAGGCCTCCAGGTAGTTGCGCCACTCGAAGCCGGTGGGGAGAAGGTTGGCCGATTTGCCCAGAAGGACCTCCCCGGGGCGGAGGCTGGAGATGAGCATCCAGTAGAGGGGAAAGAGCATCACCAGGGTGACCAGCACCGCCAGAACGGTCTGGGTGGAGTAAAGAGCCCTGCTCTTTTTGGAGTGTCCCCGGAAGGCCCGGGGGCGCTTGTACCGTTTCTGTTCCATTCCCTTTCCCCCCTTAGGTATCATAGTTGACCTTGTTTTCGGACCAGCGCATGGTCAGCACCGTCACCGCCAGCAGGAAAAGGAAGAACACCGTGGCCACCACGGCGGCCCGGTCCACCCGGTAATCCACGAAGGCCAGGCGGTAGATGAGGTAGACGATGACCTCGGTGCTGCGGTAGGGCCCGCCCTGGGTGAGGACGTCGATGGAGTTGTAGACCTTCATGGAGGAGATGAAGGTGGTGACCAGGAGGAACATGGTGGTGGGGGAGAGGAGGGGCACGGTGATCTTGAAGAACTGCACCCGGCGGGAGGCCCCGTCCAACGAGGCGATCTCGTAGTAGTCCCGGGGGATGCCGGTCATGGCCGAGAGGTAGATCATCATGCTGTACCCCACCGAATGCCAGGCGGAAAGGACCAGGACGCTGATCATGGCCGTCACCGGCTGGGTCAGCCAGGGGACACGCTGGGCCCCCAGAAGGGCCAGGACGTTGTTGACGATGCCGTAGTCGGTGTTCAGCATCCAGACAAAGATGATGCCGGCGGTGGACATGGCCACGTACCGGGGCATGAAGATCACCGCCCGCATGAGGCCGAAGGGCCGGGTCATCCGCCCCATGAGCAAGGCCAGGAGCATCCCCAGGACCAGGCTGATGAGCAGGGTGAAAAAGGTGTAGAC
>CANOCD010000052.1 GCA_947564495.1 uncultured Angelakisella sp.
AAACAAGATTTCTGTCAAAGTTGACAGACTTTTGCCATAAATTTTTCCATCGGGAGGGAACCTATGTTTGCTTTTCGGCTCTTGACGGGAGGAGGTCCTTCTTGTAAAATAAGTACCGTATTCAGAAAGGCATAATAAGGAGGCATCCCTATGAAAAACTACCGGCTGCATCTCATCCGCCACGGCATGACCGAGGCCAACAGCCGGGGGGCCTACGCCGGGCGGCGCACCGACGTGGAGCTTTCCACCCAGGGCATCCGGGAGCTCATCGCCCTGAAGGAGGAGTACGACTACCCCCCGGTGGGGGCGGTGTTCTGCTCCCCCATGACCCGGTGCATCCAGACGGCGGGGGTCCTCTACCCCCAGGCGGAGCTCCAGGTGGTCCCCGCCCTGGCCGAGATCGACTTCGGCGACTTTGACGGGCGGACCATCGGGGAGCTCCAGGAGCGGGAGGACTTCCGGAAGTGGATCGGCAATTCCCTTCAGGAGGCCCCCCCGGGGGGCGAATCCATGGGGGAGTTCTGCCAGCGGGTGGCAGCAGGGCTCTCCTCGGTCCTGGCCTGGGTGATGCAGGAGCAGGTCACCGATACCGCCATCGTCACCCACGGCGGGGTCATCCGTGCCATCCTGTCCTCTATGGCCCTGCCCCGCCTGGACCAGGGACAGCTGCTGGTGGGCAACGGCAGGGGGTACACCTGCTTTGCCACCCCCCAGCTGTGGATGCGGGACCACATCATCGAGGTGGCCGGCATCCTGCCCCACGGCGCCGCCCAGGCCGCCAAGCTGGACCCCGCCTTTGCCGCCGCCATGGAGGAGCTTACCGCCGCCCTGGGCAAAGAGGAATAATCTGGAAAGTCCTGCCCATACTTTCCCCAAAAGAGAGAAGCGGCGTCCCGCTGCGGGTGCTGCTTCCCGGGGAGGTATGACGCTGTGAAATTTATCCGAGCCGCCCGGCGGCACGGGAACAAGGCCCTCCGGGGCCATCATCGGGAGGCCGCCGCCCTTTTCCTCCTCTGGGGGATGATGCAGGGGCTGGTCTCCCTGGCCGACCGGGGGGTCTACCGCCTGGCGGGATTTCCCCCTGACGCCCCCCTGAGCCGGGAGGCCGCCCTGGTCACCGCCATCACCCTGGTGTTCCGGGCGGTGCTGCTGGCCCCCCTGGGGGCGGGGGCCTCGGCCTGGTTCGCCGCCCTGGCCGGGGGCTGGACCCGGCCGGTGACCACCATCTTCTGGGCCTACGGCAACCGGGTCTGGCTCCGGGCCCTGGGGGTGCGCCTCTACACCGGCTTCGCCGTGGGGGCGGTGACCCTGATCCCCCTGGCCGGGGAGGGGGTCTCCCTCTGGCTCCTCCAGGAGCGGCTGGAGGCCCTGCCCCCCGAGGAGCGGACCCTGGCCCTGGCGGGGGCGGGAGGGGCGGCGGTCCTGTGGCTGCTGGCGGCCCGGGCCTACGCCCAGCGGTTCGCCATGGCCCGGTTCCTTCTGGGGCCGGACTACGGCTGCACCGCCGGGGAGGCCATCGACCGTTCGGTGGAGTACACCCGGGGCTACCGGTGGCGGCTGGTGGGGCTGGACCTCACCTTCCTCCCCGGCTTCGCCGCCTGCCTGCTGATCCTCCCAGCTCTCTGGGTGCTGCCCAGATACGCCGCCTGCCGGGCCCGGTGCTTCACGGCCCTTTACCGCCACGCAGCGGCGGAGAGGCGCCCTCAGAGACATCAGGCCCCGGCAGGGGCCGGGCCCAGGGAACAGAAAAGCTATTGCTGAGGTTTTCTCGGCTGAAATAGTTTCACAATCTTAAACAGAAAGAGTGACAACGATGGGAAAGAACATTGTATTCGACGCCGCCGGGGTGCTGGTGGAGTGGGACCCAGTCAACTGGTTCGCCGATCACTACGGCAAGGAGCTGGGGGCCCAGGTCCTGGCCGCCGCCATGGGCAGCGACTACTGGTTCCAAAATGTGGACTGGGGCTTCGTCACCGAGGACGAGCTGTTCCGCCACCAGGCGGAGGAAAATCCCCATCTCCGCAAGGAGCTGGAGGAGCTGGACCGGATCTGGCACACCATCCTCCAGCCCAAGGCGGACACCGAGGACCTGATCCGCCGGCTGAAAGCGGGGGGCCACTCGGTCTACTACCTCTCCAACTTCCCGGAACGGACATTTGTAAAGCTGCTGGCCACCGTCCCCGCCTTCGGCCTCATGGACGGCGGGGTGGTCTCCTACGCCGTCCACCAGGTAAAGCCCAACCCGGACATCTACCAGACCCTTCTCTCCCGGTACGGCCTTAAGGCGGAGGACACGGTGTTCACCGACGACACCGCCATCAACGTGGCCGGGGCCCAGAAGGCAGGCATCCACGCCTGGCATTTTACCGGGGCGGAGGGGTTCGAGTGGTATCTGCGGCATGATCTGGGGCTGAAATTCTGACCTTCCTTTTGGGGAGCCTTTTGGGCTCCCTTTTTCTTTGCCCGGGGATGACTTTTGTGAGAAAATATGGTATCTTTGATATAGAAACAAAGAAAGGAGCCCCAGCCCCATGAACGCCTACGACTTTCAGCACTACCGGGACCAGCGGCGGCGGTCCTCCGGCGTCTTTGCCCCCGACTACGCCAGCGACCGCCCGGAGCGGGTCACCCGGCTGGCGGACGGCTTCACCGTCCGGACCCGGTACTTTGCCGGGATGCCGCCCTCCTGCCAGTATCAGCTCCACGCCAGCGAAAGCGTCCTTTACGACGGGGAGGGGAAGGCCCTCTACACCTGGCGGAACCTCAACGACAGCGGCGACTTTTGCAGCCTGATCCGCCACCAAAACGGCAGCCGCTACCTGGTCTTTCGCCAGGACCTCTACGGCTACAGCGTCCTGGAGATCGAAACAGGGCGGGACTGCCACTATCTCCCCCTGGAATCGGAGCCGGAAAAGCGGGAGGACTTCCGGGAGACCTTCCTCTGGACCGGGGCGGAGTACCACCGGGAAAGCGGCCTGCTGGCGGTCCCCGGCTGCTATTGGGCCTGCCCGACCTCCACCGTGGTCCTGGATTTCTCCCGCCCCCTTGTCCCCCAGGAGCGGTGGCTGGAGCTCCACGAGGTCCTGGACCCGGGCTATGACCGGTACGACGACCTCCTCTTTGACCGCTGGGACAAGGAGAAGGGCCTGGTCCTCCGGGGCTTCTCGGTGGAAACGTTACAGTACGAATCCCTGGCCGTCCCCATCCCCGTCCTGCTGGAAAAGCTGGGGGAGGGAACAGGGCACGGCGTCGCCTGATCTATCATCAAAAAAGGAGTGTCAACGAAATGGGAATGGATCTTTACGCCGGGACGCTGACCCGGTACTACGCCCGGAACTGGAAAACCTCCACCCAGCAGTGGGCGGAGGAGAACGGCTACAGCTACAACCGTGTCGGCCCCGACGGCCCCGTGGAGCAGGAGCAGAAGCCCGACCCGGCGGAGGTCCTGCCCGCCATGGAAAACTGGCGGGACTCCATCCTGGCCGCCTTGAAAAACAGCGGGGCCAAGTCCCCCTCCTGGCCGGAGAGTAGCGAGGCCCCCTACTACACCGACAAGCCGGACTGGGACGCTTGGCTGGCCCTCATCCTCACGGCGGCCTGCGCCGTCACCGGGGAGACGCCCCCGCCCACGGTGGAAAAGGGCTGGGGGGAGGGCTTCTGGGACCTCCCCGTCATCCAGAAAGCCCGGGAGCGGAAGTGGAGCCTTTTCCTCGGGGCGGAGCTGTGGCTCCCCTTCCCGGACCGGTTCTCCTTCGACTGCCCCAACCCCCTGGGCAACCCGGTGACCATCGGCACCACCGGGGGGCTCCTCAACGAGCTGGAGGAACTGAACGGCCTCCTCTGGCAGGCCGAGGAGGAGGAAATCCTTTCCTGGCTCACCACCGAGGGGTATCCCCCGGACAGCGAGATCGGGCCCGACGGCAAGATACACCGGATCGGGGAGCATACCGTCTACGACACCCGGTCCCTGGCCAAATTCGCCTATTCGATCCTGTACCGGGCGGCCCGGTTTTCCCAGGAAAACAAAGTCCCTATCCTGCTGGATTATTAAGGAGGCTTGACAATGGAGGTCATCACGCTGCCCAAAAAGTTTCGGGACCTCTGCGCCGTCATCCGGAATGGCCAGGAGCCGGACCCCAAGACCCTGGCGGCCTTCCGGGAGAAATTCCCCCACCAGGCCGCCGCCGTGGAGGCGGAGGTGGCCGCCTTCCGCCGGGACTGGGGGACCGTCCTGGACCGGACCCTGGAGATCCTGCCCTTTCTCCGGGAGTGGTATTACAGCAACGTCCCGGCGGAACAGATGATGCTGCTGGCCTTTTCCGCCCGGCAGCTGGGCCGGGAGGGGGAGGCGGAAGCGGCTCTGACCCAGATGCGGGCCGCTCTGCTGGCGGAAAACCCCCAGGCGGAGCAGCGCAGCCCTTTTTACGCCTGCGCCGGCTACAGGCTGGAATACCTTGCCACCGGCGTCACCTCCTGTGACGAAGAGCTCCACTACGCCCCGCCGGAGGAGGCCGAAACGATGGAAGCCCTTGCCGCCCGGCTGACCCCCAAGGAGCGGGGGAGCAAGGCGGGGCGGCAGAAGCTGCTGAACCTTTGCTGCCTCTACGGGAGGCCGGAGGACGCCCTGACCCTCTACGAGGAGCTGGCCGGGGAGGTCCTTCTCACCGAGATGTGGCACCAGTACGCCATCCAGCGGTATCTCTACCTGGGGGCGGAGGAGGAGGCCCTCCAGGCGGCGGAGCGGTGGGCGGCCTCCCGGCTCTGGGCGGTGGCCTCCCCCACCCAGGTCCGGCCGGTCTGCTTCTTCGAGCACCCCATCCTCCACCCCTTCCTCCTGGACCCGGAGAAGATGGGGCGGCTGGAGCGGGCGGGCTTCGGCGATCCAAAGGAGGTTTGACCCGATGATGGAAGAGAAAGACAGCGCCACCCTGGCCCGGGCGATGATGGCTTACCTGGACTGTCCCTGCCGGTACTTTCCCGCTCAGAATGACGATACAGCCATCCTGACTGCCTGGGAGGAGGCCAGGGCCCGGGGGGACCGGGAGGGCTTCATTCCTGTTCTGGTGACAGTAAACAAGACCCTTTGGGAGGCCCTGCGGATGAACGCCGGCGACGGGGAGGACGGGGATGACCTTTCCCCCTTCGACCCGGCCCGGGCGAAGGAATACCGCCAAAAGGCGCTGACAGCCCCCATCCCCGATTTCGGGGAGACCTTGGAAAGCTACCGGGCCTTCTGCCCAGCCTATCTCCAGAAGTGGCTCCAGGACCCGGCCCCTGCGGCCCTCCCGGAGGGGGAGCCCAGCCACGCCTTTTGGGGGTACAAAAACTACACCACCGGGGGGACCCAGCCCCTGCTCCTGGCGGAGCTCCCCACGGGAAGGGCCTGGACGGTGTTTGCCTGGCTCCCCTTCGGCGGCTGGAACAGCTGCCCCGATACCCCCGCTTTGATGGCCTTTTCCCGCCGCTGGCGGGAGCGGTACGGGGCGGTCCCGGCGGTGATCTCCAGCGACACCCTGGAGTACCGGGTCCCCCATCCCGCTACCCTGGAAAACGCCTGGGAGCTGGCCAAGGAGCAGAGTGTTTTCTGTCCCGACAGCCTGGATACAGACGCCGAGACCCCCTTGGCCAAGCTGGCCGCCGATCTGGCGGGGTCCACGGTCTGGTCCTTCTGGTGGGACTGAAAGAGTAAAAAAGGAGGAACCACCATGCCCACAAAGGAATGGCTGAAACAATACGAGACCTGCCGGGAAAAGACCCTCTCCCCGGTGGACCTGAACGAATACTTTGAGCAGCCCCGGCTCTGCGGGAAGTCCCTGGTGGTGCTGGACATCGGGCCCTGCTCTTTGCCCACGGGACGGGTGCTGGTGCGGGACCCCCTGGTCTACCTGGCCCTCCCCGGGGAGGAGCCCTACCTCCAGACCGCCCCCGCCGGGACCTACCGCACCCAGGTCTGCGTGGTGGTGGGGGACGAGGACGGGGACTGCGACCGCTACGCCGCCGTCCGCCTCTGCTTTTCCCAAAACCGGGCGGTGAAGTTTTACGAGGCCCTCACCGGCAAGGAGGTGTTGTCCGACCTGGACGAGGGCGGGGACTACTTCGGCTTCAGCGTGGACGCCGGGCTGGGGTGCATCTGCGACCAGGAGGTCCGGGAGGCTTTCCGCTCCTTCCTGGACGGTTGGGAGAAGGAAAACCCGGAGGGCAATTTCTACACCGACTACCTGGCCGATCTCTTTGCCGAAAACTATCGGGCCCGTCCGGACCACCAGCGGGAGGGGGGCGACTGGCTCAACTGGGTCATCCCCGGGACCGATTACCACCTGCCCCTGTTCCAGTCCGGCTTCGGGGACGGCATCTACCCCGTCTACTGGGGGTACGACCAAAACAGGGAGCTTTGCCAGCTGGTGGTCAATTTCATCGACATCGCCCTGGCCTACGGGGAGGAGGACTGACCTATGGGAAAGCCTGTGCCAAGCTGGCAGACCTTCATCAACTGCGCCGGAAAGAGCGTCACCATCCGCCACCTAAAGGAGGGTCTGGCGGAGGACCTTGAGATCCCCTGGCCCAAGCGGCTGGACCTGTTCACCTGCGAAAAGGTCCATTTCCGCCCCGGGGACCTGGAACCCCTCCTGGCCCATGAAAAGACGCTGCACACGGTAGATTTCCAAAGCTGCCGCTTTGATCCGGGGGCCTTGGACCCCCTGGCGAAGCTCCCCCGCCTGCGCTGCCTGAGCCTTCGGGACTGCGCCCTTTCCGATGAGGATCTGCATTGGTTCCAGAGCGGGGACAGCCTGGAGGTTTTGAACCTGGGGGGAAATCCGGGTTGCACCGGGAGGGTGATCCGCCAGGCGGAGGGCTCCCCCCTGGGGAACCTTTCCCTGGAGGGCGCCGGCGTCCAAAACGGGGACATGGCGGCTCTGGCGGCCTTCCCCCGGCTGGAGACCCTGTCGGTGAGCGGCACGGCGGTGACCGGGGAGGGCCTGCTCTCCCTGGCAGAAAATCTGAAACTGACCGTTATCTGCGACCACGACCGGGAGGGCCTGGCCCGGTTCCGGGCCGCCCAGCGCCAGGGCTGGAAGAAAACGCCGGGCCCAACCGACGACCCCCTCTGCCAGGAGGCCATGGAGTTCGTCCGGGCCTTCTTCGCCGCCAGCCAGGACCCCCGGCGGGAGCGGAGCGGCTTTGTCACCCAGGGGTATTTGGACTACTGCAAGGCCCACGGCTTCAACGGGGTGGACCCGGGGCAGCGGGTGGCCTTCCGGGACTCCCGGGAGCCGCCCTACCAGGACTGCCGGGTGGTGGACGCCGAGCGGCTGACCGGCAAAAAGGTGTTGGTCTACTGGGAGAAGGACGACCGGCAACTGAGCCAGTACCGCTGTCTGGCGGTGCGGACCCCGGAGGGCTGGCGGCTGGACAAGAACGAATGGCTTTACTTTGGCAAGTGGAAATTCTGTCCCCTGGATTGATGCTTCGGTGTGGCGGGCGGCACAAAAAGACCTTGTTGGAGCGGCAGCCGCCCCCCGCTGGCCCGACGAAAAGCCAAGCAGTTAGAGGCGGGTAATATGAAACTACATTTTTTTGCGTCACCGGCGGATATGAAGGCTTTTTTCCGGGAGATCGAGGAGAAGGCCGGACTGTGCTATA
>CANOCD010000053.1 GCA_947564495.1 uncultured Angelakisella sp.
CCCATGAGCCGCCAGGAAGCTATGGAACAATACTGCAAATCAATGCGAAAGGGCCGCAAGGAGTACAAAAACTGTGTCCTCCAGGGGAAGTACCCCTATCCCCACGCCCTGGACGAGATATTGGCCGAGGTGATGACCGCCGGGGAGGTGGAGCTGAGTCTGGCCGAGATCCCCCTGGACCAGGTGGTTGGCACCAAGACCCAGGGGCGCCAGTCCTCCTTTTCCGCCGGCTTTATGCCCATGCTGGACCCCGACACCGAGTTCGCCCTCAAGTGGATGGACCTCTGCGAGGCCCACCTGGGGGACGAGGGCATCCGGGACCCCATCAAGTGCTACGAGTACCTGGGCCGCTTCTACGTCCAGGAGGGGAACAAGCGGGTCAGCGTTCTGAAAAGCTACCAGTCCCCCACCATCGCCGCCAACGTCATCCGGATGATCCCCATCTGGTCGGCGGAGCCGGAAATTTTGGCCTACTACGAATTTATGGAGACCTACAAAAAGACCGGCCTCTACCAGACCCGGTTCACCCGGGCGGGGAGTTTCCCCAAGCTCCAGGCCGCCCTGGGGTACGAGGCGGACCACGTCTGGACCGAGGACGAGCGCCGGGCCTTTCTCTCCGGCTACGCCTACTTCCTGGCCCCCTACCGCAAGGCTGGCGGGGACCAGCTCCCCATCACCCCGGCGGACGCCCTCCTCATCTGGCTGAAGGTCTACCCCTTCGGGGATCTGCGGAAGCTCTCTGACCCCCAGCTGCTCAAAACGGTCCGGGCGGTGTGGCCCGACATCAAGAGCCTCACCCAGGCTGACCCCATCACCGTCTCCACCGAGGAGGAACACGAGGAGCCGGAAAAGAAGCTCCTGGGGCGGCTCTTCCGGGCCAAGGCCCCGGACCGTCTGAACATCGCCTTTGTCAGCGACCACGACCCCGCCACCAGCGACTGGGCCCGGGCCCACGACCTGGGCCGCCAGTACCTGGAGACGGTGCTGGAGGACCAGGTGACGGTCCAGCACTTCGACGGGGTCTCCGGGGAGGAGGCCGACGCCGCCATCGACCAGGCGGTGCAGAACGGGGCCCAGGTCATCTTCGCCACCACCCCGCCCCTCATCGGCGCCTGCCGCAAGGCCGCCGCCAACTACCCCGGGGTCCGGGTCTTCAACTGCTCGGTCTCCATGCCCTACGCCGGGGTCCGCACCTACTACAGCCGCCTTTACGAGGCCAAGTTCGTCGTGGGGGCGGTGGCCGGGGCCATGAGCCGGGACGGGGCCATCGGCTACGTCTCCAACAACCCCGTTTTCGGGGTCCCCGCCTGCATCAACGCCTTTGCCCTGGGGGCCCAGCTCACCAACCCCAGGGCCCGGATCAAGGTCCGCTGGTCCTGTGTGGAAAAGGACCCCCTGGAGGCCCTGGCCCGGGAGGGCATCGAGATCATCTCCAACCAGGACCTGCCCACCCCCGACCGCACCCGGGAAAACTGGGGCCTCTGCCAGGTCACCGGGGGGAGTTTCCGCTCCCTCATCGCCCCCTACTGGCACTGGGGCAGCGTCTATGTCCGCCTGGCCAGGATGATCCTGGGGGGCGAGACGTTGGACGCCTCCCAGGGCAAGGCGGTGAACTACTGGTGGGGGATGAGCAGCCGGGCGGTGGACATCCTCCTGGGGGAGGAGCTGCCCCAGGGGATCGGCCAGCTGGCCAACATCCTCCGCCAGGGCATCATCGACGGCGCCGTCCTCCCCTTCGGGCGGCCCCTCCGGGATCAGGACGGGACCTGCCGCAGCGACGGCTCCCAGCCCCTCACCCCCCGGGAGATCCTCCACATGGACTGGCTCCTGGACTGCGTGGAGGGCAGCATCCCCCGGTTCGACCAGCTGCTCCCTATGGCACGGCCCATGGCACGGCTCCAGGCGGTCTACCGGGACGAGATCCCCCCGGAGCGGGAGGAAGTCATCCTGTAAAAAGCGCAAAAATCGGGAGGACCCTCGAAAGAGGACCCTCCCGTTTTGCTATCCAAACCGTATTTTTGCTTGATATTATACCTAAAGTCTACTTCGTCACAGCCCCTGGACCAGGATGATAAGGATCAGCACCGGCAGGATGAACTGGAAGTAGGGCTTCAGCCACCGGGGCATCTTGAGGCCGGCCCCGGCGTTGGCCTCATCCAGGTAGCGGTCAAAGCCCCAGCCCCACTTGGTGACGCAGAACAGCAGGTAGACCAGGGAGCCCAGGGGGAGGAGAAGGTTGCTCACCAGGAAGTCCTCGAAGTCCAGGACGCCACGGCCCAGGAGCTTGACCTCCTTCCAGAGGTTGAAGCCCAGGACGCAGGGGATGCTGGTCACAAGGATGACCGCCCCGCAGACCAGGGCGGACTTCTTCCGGCTCCAGCCGAAGTTATCCATGCAGTTGGACATGAGGTTCTCGAACACGGCGATGACGGTGGAAAAGCTGGCGAAGGTCATAAAGAGGAAGAACAGCGCCCCCCAGAGACGGCCCCCGGCCATCCCCAGAAAGACCTTGGGCAGGGTGAGGAAGATGAGGTCCGGGCCGCTGTCCGGCCGGACGCCGAAGGAGAAGCAGGCGGGGAAGATGATGAGCCCCGCCATGAGGGCCACGAAGGTGTCCAGGGCGCAGATGCGGACCGCCTCGCTGGTGAGGGTGTGCTCCCGGCTCATGTAGCTGCCGAAGACCTCCATGGCGGCGATGCCCAGGCTGAGGGTGAAGAAGGACTGGTTCATGGCGGCGGTGATGACGTTCCCCAGCCCAGCGGCGGCGGCCCGCTCCGGGTCGGGGAGGAGATAGAACCGCACCCCTTCCCCGGCGCCCTCCAGGGTGAGGCTGTGGACCGCCAGGAGGGCGATGAGGGCCAGCAGCCCCAGCATCATCACCTTGGTGACCTTCTCCAGCCCCCCTTGGAGGCCGAAGCTGCACACCAGAAAGCCCCCGGCCACGGTGAGGGCCATCCAGAGGCCCATCTCCCCGGGGCTGGCCAGCATGGCGGAAAAGACCCCGTCCACGGCGACCCCCTCCAGGCCGGTGAAGGTCCCGGCGGCGAACTTGACGAAGTACCCCAGCATCCAGCCGGAGACGGTGGTGTAGTACATCATCAGCAGGGTGCAGCCCAGGACGCAGAACCAGCCGTGGATATGCCAGCGGCTCCCCCGGGGCTCCAGGGCCTTGTAGCCCAGGACGGCGCTTTTGCCGCTGGCCCGGCCCACGGCAAGCTCCATGGTCAGCACCGGCACCCCCATAATCAGGAGAAACAGCAGGTAGAACAGGACGAAGATGCCCCCGCCGTTTTCCCCGGTGACATAGGGGAACTTCCAGACGTTGCCGATTCCCACGGCGCAGCCCACGCTGACCAGGAGGAATCCCAGGCGGGAGCCAAAGTTTTCTCGTTTCATAGGGTCTAACTCTCCTTCTCAGAACCTGTTCAGTATCTCCAAGCGCGCCGAAAGACCTGCCCGGGCGGCGTGCGGGGAGATGCTGAACAGGTTCTCAAATAGTCCACCTAATGATACTGGATACCGGGAAAAATGTCAACTCTTTCCGGCGCCCTTCACCGCCTCCCAGTAGGCCCGGGCGGCCTGCTCGGTCTTGTTCTCCCCCCAGCGGTAATAGGTGGTCCCCACCAGGGCGTCGGGGAGGTACTGCTGGGCCACCCAGTGCCCGGGGAAATCGTGGGGGTAGCGGTAGAACTGGCCCCGCACCTTAGCGTCCGCCCCGTCGAAGTGCTTGTTCTGGAGGCACCGGGGAACTGGCCCGGCCTTCCCCGCCCGGATGTCCGCCATGGCGGCTTCGATGCCGGCGTTGGCCGAGTTGGACTTGGGGGCGGTGGCCATGAGCACCACCGCCTCGGCCAGGGGGATCTGGGCCTCGGGGAGGCCCAGCTGGAGGGCGGAATCCACGCAGGCTTTCACCACCGCCATGGCCAGGGGGTAGGCCAGGCCCACATCCTCGGCGGCGATGACCAGAAGGCGGCGGCAGGGGGAAAGGAGGTCCCCGGCCTCCAGCAGCCGCCCCAGGTAGTGGAGCCCGGCGTCAGGGTCGCTGCCCCGGATGGACTTTTGCAGGGCGGAAAGAAGGTCGTAGTGCTCGTCCCCCTCCCGGTCGTACCGCATGGCGCTCCGCTGGCTGGCGGCTTTGGCGTCCTCCAGGGTGAGGAGCTTCTTCCCGTCCTCCCGGGGGGCGGCCCCCAGCCAGATGAGCTCCAGGGCGTTTATGGCCTTGCGGACATCCCCGCCGCAGCCTGCGGCGATATGGGGGAGGACCCCCTCCTCCGCCTCCACCCCCGGGTCCTCCTCCCGGAGGATCTCCAGAGCCCGCCGGAGGCCCTTTTCGATCTCCCCGGCCGATACCGGCTTGAACTCAAAGACGGTGCTCCGGCTGAGGATGGCGTTGTAGACGTAGAAGTAGGGGTTTTCGGTGGTGGAGGCGATGAGGGTGATGGACCCGTCCTCGATGAACTCCAGGAGGGTCTGCTGCTGTTTCTTGTTCAGGTACTGGATCTCGTCCAAATACAAAAGCACCCCGTCCAGGGCGTCAAAGCCGTCCCGCCCGGCGATGATGGCCTTGATGTCCCCGGTGGAGGCGGTGGTGCCGTTGAGCCGCTCCAGCTTCTTCCCAGCGGCGGCGGCGATGATCCGGGCGGCGGTGGTCTTGCCCACCCCCGAGGGCCCGTAGAAGATCATGTTGGGGATGTTCTTCCCCCGGGCCACCCGCCGGAGGAGGGCCCCCTCCCCCAGAAGGTGCTCCTGCCCCACCATCTCCTCCAAAGAGCGGGGGCGGACACGGTCGGCCAGCGGTGTGGACATAAGGGCGCTCCTTTCTCATTCAAAAGCCCGCCCCCACATCCGAGGGCGGGCGGTGTTCTTAGAGCCTATTCAAGATCTCCAAGTGCGCCGAGCGGGCGGGTATTTTTTCGTCCTGCAAGGCACAAAAACGCAGTCCAGCCTTTATGGCTTACAAGTTTTTGTAACGCCGCAGGACGGACTGCACCCGCAGGTGCGTCCGAGCGGGCAACCGCCCCGAAGGGGCGGCTCTTAGCCCGCCGGAAAAGACCCGTTCGGGCGGCGTGCGGGGAGATCTTGAATAGGCTCTTATGGTACTTCCTGCAAGAGGAACCCCCGCAGGGGGAAATCCGGGGCCGCCAGCCGCCAGACCCTCCCGCAGTTGTCACAGCGGTACCGGGCCTGGAAGCCATCCGCCCCAAGGGGCTGATAATCCCCACCCTCCAGGGCGGCAAGGGCGGCCCGGTACTCCCCCGGGGAGGCGAAGTCCCCGGTCCGGGGCAGGGCCCGGCAGGCGGGGCAGTCTATCACTGGTAGAGGGGATACCGGGCGCAGAGGGCGTTCACCCGCTCCCGGATGCTGTCGGCCTTGGCGTCAAAATCCTTGGCGGCGTCGGCGATGCAGCCGGCGATGATCTCCATGTCCGCCTCCACCAGGCCACGGGTGGTGACGGCGGGGGTGCCCACCCGGATGCCGCTGGTGGTGAAGGGCTTCTCCGGGTCGTTGGGGATGGCGTTCTTGTTGACGGTGATATACACCTCGTCCAGGCGGCGCTCCAGCTCCTTGCCGGTGACCCCGGCGCTGCGGAGGTCCAGGAGCATCATGTGGTTGTCGGTGCCCCCGGAGACCAGGTCCAGGCCACGGTCCAGGAGCCCCTGGGCCAGGGCGGCGGCGTTCTTCACGATCTGCTCCTGGTAGGCTTTGAACTCGGGCCGGAGGGCCTCCCCGAAGCAGACCGCCTTGGCGGCGATGATGTGCTCCAGGGGTCCCCCCTGGGTGCCGGGGAAGATGGCCTTGTCGATGGCCTTGGCAAACTCCTCCCGGCAGAGGATCATCCCGCCCCGGGGGCCCCGGAGGGTCTTGTGGGTGGTGGTGGTGACCACGTCGGCGTAGGGGACGGGGCTCATGTGGCAGCCCGCCGCCACCAGGCCGGCGATGTGGGCCATGTCCACCATGAACAGGGCCCCCACTTCATGGGCGATCTCCCCGATGGTCTTAAAGTCGATCTCCCGGGGGTAGGCGGAGGCCCCGGCCACGATCATCTTGGGGCGCACCTCCTTGGCCTGGGCCCGGAGGGCGTCGTAGTCGATCCGCCCAGTCTCGGCGGAAACGCCGTAGGGGACGAAGTTGTAGAGCTTGCCGGACATATTCACCGGGCTGCCGTGGGTGAGGTGCCCGCCCTCGGCCAGGCTCATCCCCATGATGGTGTCCCCGGTCTCCAGCAGGCCGAAGTAGACCGCCAGGTTGGCCTGGGCCCCGGAGTGGGGCTGGACGTTGGCGTGCTGGGCGCCGAACAGCTTCTTGGCCCGCTCCCGGGCCAGGTCCTCCACCTCGTCCACGTGGAAGCACCCGCCGTAGTACCGCTTGCCAGGGTAGCCCTCGGCGTACTTGTTGGTCAGCACAGAGCCCATGGCGGCCAGGACGGCGGGGGAGACGATGTTCTCCGAGGCGATGAGCTCCAGGTTGCGGCGCTGGCGGGCCAGCTCCCGGTCCATGGCGGCGGCCACCTCCGGGTCGGTCTGGGCGACAAAGCCGATGGTATCCATCATATCACGAAACATGGCGGTCAGTCCTTTCTGTTTAGGTAGTGGTCCTATTATACTACAGGGGGCGGGGGGATGGCAAGGGCTGAAATAACAGGAAAAGCGGCCCCCGAAAAGGAGGACCGCTCCGCTGTCTCATTCTGTCTCGGCTTCTTCCTGCTCCCCGGCGGCCTCCTCTGTCACCACAGGGGCGGCCTTCTTCCGCCCGATCCAGGTCACAAAGGAATCGCTTTTCACCGTGGGGAAAAGGAACTTCTTCTTCCGGGGCAGCCGCTCCGGGGCGTTCTTTTCCAGGTAGACCTCCGCCGCCTTTTGCAGCATCGGCAGGGCCTTCTTCTGGGCGGAGATCAGCTGGAGCTGCCGCACCATGAGCAGCGCCCCCAGGGCGGACATCACGGCGGTACACACCGCCAGGGCCGTCCCCAGGATGGTCAGGAACCGCAGGGTCCGGCGGTTCACCAGCTTGCCGGCCCGTCGAGCCAAAGCCTTCTTTGTCATCTCGTCTCCCTCCTTACCGCAGGGTGGTGGGCTGGCGGCCCTTTTCGTCCATGTGGGTCACCAGGTAGGAAAGGGTCATGATGCTGTCCCCCAGGTGGACGTTTACGGTGGCGATGTTGTCGTAGTGGTAGGCGAAGTCGTAGGAGGAAAAGTTCCAGAACCCCCTGATCCCGGCGTTCACCAGGCGGTCCGCCAGCTGGGCGGCGGCGCTTTTGGGGACGCAGACGATGGCCGCCAGGGGGTGATGCTTCTGGCAGAACTCCTCCAGCTGGTCGATGTGGTAGATGGTGATGTCGCTCTTCCGCAGGGTGGTCCCCACCAGCTTCTGGTCGATGTCAAAGGCCCCCAGGAGATGGAACCCCCGCTTTTTGGAGTAGAGCTGGGGGGCCACCGCCTTGCCCAGGTTCCCCGCCCCCACCAGGATGGCCGGGATCTCGTTGCCCAGGCCCAGGATCTCCCCGATCTCCTTGTGGAGGACCTCCACCTGGTAGCCGTAGCCCTGCTGGCCAAAGCCGCCGAAGCAGTTGAGGTCCTGGCGGATCTGGGAGGCGGTGATCTTCATCAAGGAGGAAAGCTCCTTGGAAGAGATG
>CANOCD010000054.1 GCA_947564495.1 uncultured Angelakisella sp.
CCTGCCCAGCCAGATCTTCATCATCCCCCAGTACCAGATGGTGGCCAAGATGGGGGCGGCAAACACCATCTTCGCCCTGGTCTTCCCCGGCCTGGTCAGCGCCTTCGGCACCTTCTTCCTGCGCCAGGCTTACATGGGCATCCCCACCGAGATCGGCGAGGCCGCCTATCTGGACGGCTGCAACCAGTGGGAATCCTTCTATAAGGTGATGTTCCCCCTGACCTCCTCCTCGGTGGCCGCCCTCACCGTCTTTACCGCCGTGTTCGCCTACGGCGACCTGATGTGGCCTCAGGTGGTCACCTCCGACGTTAAGATGATGACCCTCTCCGCCGGGCTCGCCAACCTCCGGGGACAGTTCACCACCAACTTCCCGGTGCTCATGGCCGGTTCCCTCCTGGCCATGCTGCCCATGATCATCCTCTACCTCATCTTCCAGCGGCAGTTCATCGAGGGCGTCGCCATGACCGGCGGCAAGTAACACGCTTCTCTCATTCCCCCTTTGCCGGACTTGTCGCAGCAGATAGGCCCGGGGCGGCCCCGGCGTCGAGCTTTCTTCGCCGGGGCCGTTATCATCACCAGTTTTTTTCGGGGGCGCAAAGGGTATTTCGTGCTTTTTCCGATATTGCGCCCAAGGGGGAAAACGCCTAAAATTGTTTGGGAAAGTGAGCCGGGGCCCGGATGATTCCGGGCCCCGGAACGGACCGAAATCTTCCAAGAGGGAAGGGGACTTCCATATGATCGTACTGGACGAAAAGAACAGGGTGTTCACCCTGCACACCCGCAATACCACCTACCAGATGAAGGCGGACCAGTTCCAGGTCCTGCTCCACACCTACTACGGCCCCCGGACCGAGGGGGGGGACCTGTCCTACCACATCCGCAGCGCCGACCGGGGCTTTTCCCCCAATCCCAGCGAGGCGGGGCGGGACCGGACCTATTCCCTGGACACCCTGCCCCAGGAGTATTCCGGCTGCGGGGTGGGGGACTTCCGCACCCCGGCCCTGGAGCTGGAGCCCGCCGACGGGAGCCGGGCCGCCGACCTGCGGTACAAGGGCCATGAGCTCCGCAGGGGGAAGTACGCCCTCCCCAGCCTGCCCGCCTTCTTCGGCGGGGAGGAGGAGTGGGAGACCCTTTCGGTGACGTTGGCCGACGAGGCCGCCGGGGCCGAGGTGGAGCTGCTCTACGGCGTCCTGGAGGACCGGGACCTCATCACCCGGGCGGCAAGGATCACCAACCGGGGGGAGAAGCCCCTGGCGGTCTGCCGGGCCGCCTCCCTCAGCCTGGATTTCTTCTCCCCCGGGGAGCTGGACCTCCTTACCTTTGACGGCTGCCACGCCATGGAGCGGGTCCTCCACCGCACCCCCCTCTATCCCGGGGTCCACTCGGTGGGCAGCGTCCGGGGGACCTCCAGCCACCACCACAACCCCTTCGTGGTCCTCTGCCAGCGGGAGGCCGGGGAGGACCAGGGCCTCTGCTACGGGGCGGCCCTCCTCTACAGCGGCAACTTCGAGGCCGCCGTGGAGCTGACCCGCACCGGCAACGACCGCCTCACCCTTGGCGTCAACCCCTACCACTTCCGCTTTGTCCTGGCCCCTGGGGAGACCTTCGTCACCCCCGAGGCGGCTATGGTCTGCTCCCCTGACGGCTTCGGCCAGATGAGCCGCCAGTTCCACCGGGCCATCCGGAAGAACCTCCTCCGGGACCCTTGGGCCGGCAAAAGAAAGCCGGTGCTCATCAACAACTGGGAGGCCACCGAGTTCGACTTTGACGCCGAAAAGCTGGCAGGCATCGCCCGGTCCGCCGCCGGCCTCGGCATCGAGATGTTCGTCATGGACGACGGCTGGTTCGGCAAACGGGACACCGACTACAGCGGCCTGGGGGACTGGCGGGTGAACACCAAAAAGCTCCCCGGCGGCCTGGAGGCCCTGGTCCCCCGAATCAAGGAGCTGGGAATGTCCTTCGGCATCTGGGTGGAGCCGGAGATGGTCAGCGAGGACAGCGACCTTTACCGGGCCCACCCCGACTGGGCCCTGGGCATCCCGGGGCGGAGCCAGACCCGGGGCCGGAGCCAGCTGGTGCTGGATTTCTCCCGCAAGGAGGTCCGGGACCACATCTACGGGGCACTTCGGGAGGTCCTCTCCAGCGCCGACATCTCCTACCTGAAATGGGACATGAACCGGAGCCTCACCGACGTCTGGTCGGCGGCCCTGCCCCCGGAACGCCAGGGGGAGGTCTACCACCGGTACATCCTGGGCCTCTACGAGATGCTGGAGCGGCTCCGGGCCGACTACCCTGACCTTCTCATCGAGGGGTGCAGCGGGGGCGGCGGCCGGTTCGACGCCGGGATGCTCTACTACACCCCCCAGATCTGGTGCAGCGACAACACCGACGCCATCGACCGGCTCCGCATCCAGTACGGCACCTCTTTCTGCTACCCGGTCTCCACCATGGGGGCCCATGTTTCGGCGGTGCCCAACGCCTTTACCGGCCGGATGACCCCCATGGAGACCCGTGGGGTCGTCGCCATGAGCGGCACCTTCGGCTACGAGATGGACCTGCGGAAGTGCGCCCCGGCGGAGCTGGACATCGTCCGGGCCCAGACCGAGACCTTCAAGGCCCGGTGGCGGCTCATCCAGGAGGGGGACTACTACCGCCTCACCGATCCCTTCCGGGACGGCCCCTTCACCGCCTGGGAGCAGGTCTCGGAGGACCGCCGGGAGGCCCTGCTCTCGGTGGTCATGGGCACCGTCCACGGGGCCCTGCCTTTCCTCACTGTCAAGGCCAAGGGGCTGGACCCCAAGGCCAGCTACCGGGTCAATGGCTCGGAAGAGCGGTACACCGGGGAGATGCTCATGAACATCGGCTACCCCCTGGAGGTCCCCGTGGGGGACTACCAGTCCGCCCAGTTCTACCTGGAGGCCCTGTAAATTTAGGATGCAAAAAGCCCGCCACCGATCCAAAGCCGTGGCGGGCTTCTCTGAAAGAGACTGTTATTCCGCTGCCCCGTTATGCCGGACCCGGTTCTGGGCCCGCCACTCCCTGGGGGAAAGGCCGTACCGCTTTTTGAAGGCCCGGGAGAAGTGGAGCTGGTTGGCGTAGCCGCAGAGGGCGGCGATGTCCCCGATGGAGGACTGGGAGCCGGTCATCAGGTCCGCCGCCTTGGAAAGGCGCAGGCGGATGAGGAACTCCTGGGGCGGGCAGCCCATCTCCTCCCGGAACAGCTTGCTGAAGTAGCTTCGGTTGAGGCGGCAGGCCCCGGCGATCTCCTCCACCGTCAGCTCCCGGTGGTAGTTCTGCTCCATATAGGTCACCGCCTCGTGGACGTAGAACTCCCGCAGCTGGGCGGCCCGGGGCTCCTGGCGGGTCACCGAGGACCGGATGAGGCCGTCCATGAAGAGGTACAGGTGGCCGATGAGCTGGAGGGCCGAAGCCTCGGACCCGGCGGAGATGGCCAGCATCTCGTCCCGCACCGCCTCCCCCTGGGGGACCGTCCTGGGGGTGTAGACCGGCTGCTCCAGGGCAAGGCCCGCCTGCTCCAGGCAGTCCTTGGCCCGCAGGCCGTCGAACTCCAGCCAGGCGTACTTCCAGGGCCGGGCAAAGTCGGCGCAGTAGGTGGTCACCTGCCCCGGGCAGATGAGAAAGCCCTGGTTGGCAGAAAGGTGGAACCGTCGGTTCACGCCGTCCTTGTCGTCGGCGTCCAGGTAGCCCTGGCCGGAAATGACGTAGTGGAAGAGGTAGTGGTTGCGGACGAAGGGCCCGAAGGAGTGGAGGGGAGCGCACTGCTCCCAGCCGTATTGGTAGAGCCGCAGGTCCAGAAAACTTTCGTTGGGGAAGATGGAAAAGGAATAGCTGGCCATGGCGCCGCCCCTTTCTTGCGGTCTAAATCAAATACAAGTTGTGGTCCCACGGAGGACAACTCTATTATAATCTGTTTTTGTCAAAAATCCAACCGGAAAAGAGGAATTATTTATGGTTGACGTCATCGCTTTGGGGGAGCTGCTCATCGACTTTGCCGGGAACGGAACCAGCAGCCAGGGGAACCCTCTCTTTGAAGCCTGCCCCGGCGGCGCCCCCTGCAACGTCCTGGCCATGCTGGCCAAACTGGGCAGGAGCACCGCCTTCGCGGGCAAGGTAGGGGACGACCTTTTTGGCAGGATGCTCCGGGACACCATCGCCGGGGCGGGGATCGGTGCCGAAAGCCTGGTCCTGGACCCCGCCGCCCACACCACCCTGGCCTTTGTCCAGAACGCCCCGGACGGGGACCGGGAGTTCAGCTTCTACCGGGACCCCGGGGCCGACGAGCTGCTGACCCCCGAGGAGCTGCCGGAGCTGAAGGCCAGGGTGTTCCACTTCGGCTCCCTCTCCCTCACCCGGGAGCCCGCCCGGTCCGCCACCCGTGCCGCCGTGGAGCGTGCCAGGGAGGCCGGGGCGGTCATCAGCTTTGACCCCAACCTCCGGGCCTCCCTTTGGAAGAAGCTGGAGGACGCCCGGGAGGAGATGCTCTGGGGCTGCTCGGTCTGCCAGGTGCTGAAGGTGGCCGAGGAGGAGCTGGCCTTCCTTGCCAAGGAGGAGGGGCTGGAGGCCGGGGCCGCAAGGCTCCGGGAGCGGTTCCCCAACATCCGCCTGCTGCTGGTCACCAGGGGCAGGGAGGGGAGCGTGGCCTTCTGGCGGGACCTCCGGGCGGAAAAGCCCGGCTTCCCGGTGCGGGCCATCGACACCACCGGGGCGGGGGACACCTTCTGCGCCTGCTGCATCCACCATGTCCTGGAATGGGGCCTGGACGGCTTTGACCAAGACCGCCTGGAATGGATGCTCTCCTTCGCCAACGCCGCCGCCGGACTGGTGACCACCAAGAAGGGCGCCCTGCTGAGTATGCCCGCCCGGGAGGACGTGGAAAAGCTACTGGGGGAGGTGAGGGTATGACCGCCTTTGACCGCCGCCTGGCGGAGCGCCAGGACGAGTTGGATTGGCTCTATATGGAGCTGTACGACGACCGGGAGGAACTGGACCGCCTGAAAGAGATGATGGCGGACTGCTACGGGGAGCGGAGCCTGGGCCTCCGGCGCCTGGACAGCCGCCGGGAGAAGGACCCCCTGTGGTTCTGCGGGGGGGACCAGAAGGGGATGACCATGTACACCAGCCTCTTCGCCGGGACCCTGTCCAGGCTGGAGGAAAAGCTGGACTACCTTGCCGAGCAGGGCATCACCTACCTCCACCTGATGCCCCTGCTGAAGATGCCCCACCCGGATAACGACGGGGGCTACGCCGTGGAGGACTTCGGCCAGGTGGACCCCTCCCTGGGGACCAACCAGGACCTTGCCCGTCTCACCGCCGCCATGCGCCGCCGGGGGATGAGCCTCTGCCTGGACTTCGTCATCAACCACACGGCGGACACCCACCCCTGGGCCATGCGGGCCAAGGCGGGGGAGGAGGAGTACATCCGGCGATACATCTGCTTTGACAGTCCGGAGATCCCCCGGGAGATGGAAAAGACCATCCCCGACGTGTTCCCCGAGACCGCCCCGGGCAGCTTCATTTGGCAGCCGGAGATGGGGAAGTACGTCTGCTCCTCCTTCCATCCCTACCAATGGGACCTGAACTACAAAAATCCGGTGGTGTTCCGGGAGATGACCGCCGCCATGCTCCGGCTGGCCAACCTGGGGGTGGAGGTGCTCCGCATCGACGCCGTGCCCTACCTTTGGAAAGAACTGGGCACCACCTGCCGCAACCTCCCCCAGGTCCACACGATCATGCGGATGATCCGGCTTGTCACCGAGACGGTCTGCCCCGGGGTGATCCTCAAGGGGGAGGTGGTGATGGCCCCCCGGGAGCTGGCCCCCTACTTCGGCACCCGGGAAAAGCCGGAGTGCCACATCCTCTACAACGCCTCCACCATGGCCACTCAGTGGAGCGCCCTGGCCTCGGGGGACACCCGGCAGCTGAAAAAGCAGCTGGACGACCTCCACAGCCTGCCTCCACACTGCCGGTTCGTCAACTACCTGCGGTGCCACGACGACATCGGCTGGGGGCTCAACGAGGCGTACGGCAAGACCATCGGCATCGACCCGGTGGAACACAAGAAATACCTTTACACCTTCTTCGAGGGGAGCTTTCCCGGGTCCTACGCCCGGGGGGAACGGTACAACTACGACCCCAAGACCCAGGACGCCCGGAGCTGCGGCACCACCGCAAGCCTCTGCGGCATCGAAAAGGGGCTCTACGAGGGGGACGAGGAGCAGGTGTCCATGGGCATCCGGCGGGACCTGATGATGCACGCTGTTATCACGGCCATGGCGGGGTTCCCGATGCTTTCCAGCGGGGATGAGATCGGGCAGCTGAACGGGTACCAGTACCACGACGACCCGGACCTGCGGGAGGACAGCCGGAATCTGCACCGCACGGTGTTTTCCTGGGAGAACGCCGGGAAGCGGAAGGAGGCGGGGACGGTGGAGCAGCGGCTCTGGGACGGGCTGGAGCGTTTGCGGGAGCTTCGGGGGGAGCACGCCTGCTTTGGGCCGGACGCCTGGGTGACCACCTGGGACGCCCACAACCCCCATCTGCTGGCGATCCTGCGGCAGCGGGGGGAGGAGCGGATGGTTTGTTTGTTCAACTTTACCGGGGAAGGGCAGAGGGCTTTTCTGGACGGTATGGGGGGGGAGTTTACCGAGGCGCTTACCGGGCGGGAGGCTTGGGATGGCAGCTGGGAGCTGGGGCCCTATGAGTATGGCTTTTGGGTGGCGGAGTAGCCGCAGGGCCGGGCTAAGCACCGGGTAAAGTCCGAGACAGGCAAAGTTTAGGGCCGCCCTTTTCAAAGGGCGGTAGGTCCAGGGCAACGCCCTGGTCGCTCCCCGCAGGGAGCGAAACACCCCTAGGCGGTGGCGGTCTGTACGGATGTATGGACCGGGCCGCTGAACCAGACCGCAGGGCCTAAAAAACCAGGCCGCACAAAAAATAACAAAACCGGGAAAGGGCTGCAAGTTACCCTTCCCCGGTTTTGTTTTCTCGAAGTGACAACCTGCGGCCAGTAACGAGACTGCCCGGCACCCAGCCGCAGGAGCGCCCCCGCTGGCGCCCTGTACCGCCTGGCCTTCCGGACAGGGCCCGGCTGGGCCCGAATCCGGAACGTGCCGGCTGGCGGTTTAGGGGTTGGGGGAACCGCTATATCCCGGCCATGGCGCCTACGCTCCAGTAAATCCCCCAGTTGTCCGTGACCTGGATTACGTTCCTCCCGGAGTTTTCAACTGCGTCCAAAGGCGGGGAGTTCATCACAACTGAAAGCTGGCTTCCTCCAAAGTCTCCATCTCGTAGCATATCAAAAGAGATGGACTGCCCTCCCGG
>CANOCD010000055.1 GCA_947564495.1 uncultured Angelakisella sp.
GAGCCTGCACCCACACCCAGCCGCAGGAGCGCCCCCGCCAGCGCCCTGTACCGCCCGCCCTTCCGGACAGGCCCCGGCTGGGGCCGAATCCGGAACGAACAGCCCTGGGATAACAGTGGCACTCACCTCCCAAGCTCCCCGTAAAAAGCCCCCAGCTCCGCCTCCTCCCGGCCCATCCCCCGGGCCTCCAACCGGGCAATGGCCTCCCGCACCCGCTGGTAATCCACAGGCACCACCTTCCGAAACAGCGGCAGACAGCCTTGGAACCCCTCCAAAACCTCCCGCCCCCGAACCGACCCGGTGGCCTCCACATGGGCCTGGATCAGCCCCCGGAGCTCCCCGGCATCCTCCCCGGATACCGGCCTGACGGTGACCATCCCCCGGTTCACCCGGGCCTCCAGATCACGCCCCTGGTCCAGAAGATAAGCCACGCCCCCGGACATCCCGGCGGCGAAGTTTTTGCCAACGGGGCCCAGGATCACCACCCGGCCCCCGGTCATGTACTCGCACCCGTGGTCCCCGATGCCCTCGGCCACAGCGTCGGCGCCGGAGTTCCGCACGCAGAACCGCTCCCCGGCACGTCCCGCCAGAAAGGCCCGGCCGGAAGTGGCCCCGTAGAGAGCCACGTTGCCCGCAATGACGTTCTCCCAGGGGCGGAAGGGGGAGCCCTTGGGTGGATAGAGGATCAGCTCCCCGCCGGAGAGCCCCTTGCCCAGGTAGTCGTTGGCGTCCCCCTCCAGCTCCAGGACCATCCCCTTGGGGAGAAAGGCGCCGAAGGACTGCCCGGCCCCGCCGAAACACCGGACGTGGATGGTGTCCGGGGGCAGGCTGTCCCCGAACCGCCGGGTCACCTGGCTGCCCAGAAGGGTCCCCAGGGCCCGGTCCTTGCTGGACACCCGGATGGAGGCGCTGGCCCGGACCCCCTCCTCCAGGGCCTGGCGAAGCTGAGGGGCCAGGACCCGAAGGTCGGCAGTCTCCTCCAGGCGGAAGTCGTAGGCGTCGGCGGGGTCGAAGCGGGTCTTGGGCTCCCCGGCAAAGGCGGCGTCCAGCAGGAGGGAAAGGTCCACCGTCCCGGTTTTGGGGCTAGGCGCCGGCTGGCGCTGGCGGAGAAGATCCGCCCGGCCCACCAGCTCATCCACTGTCCGGACCCCCAGCCTGGCCATCCGCTCCCGGAGGTCCCGGGCCACGAAGGTCATAAAGTTCATCACGTCCTCCGGCCTGCCACGGAACCGCTTCCGCAGCTCCGGGTCCTGGGTGGCGATGCCCACGGGACAGCTGTCCAGGTGGCAGGCCCGGTCCATGACGCAGCCCAGGGCCACCAGGGGGGCGGTGGCGAAGGAGAACTCCTCCGCCCCCAGCATACAGGCCACGGCCACGTCCCGGCCGGTCATCAGCTTGCCGTCGGCCTCCAGGACGACCCGGGAGCGCAGGCCGTTTTGGATCAGGGCCCGGTGGGTCTCGGCCACCCCCAGCTCCCAGGGGAGGCCCGCCGAGTGGATGGAGGACCGGGGGGCCGCCCCGGTGCCCCCGTCATACCCCGAGATGAGGATCGCCTGGGCCCCGGCCTTTGCCGCCCCGGCGGCCACGGTGCCCACCCCGTTTTCGCTGGCCAGCTTCACCGAGATCCGGGCCCGGGGGTTGGCGTTTTTCAGGTCGTAGATGAGCTGGGCCAGGTCCTCGATGGAGTAGATGTCGTGGTGGGGCGGCGGGGAGATGAGGGCGACCCCCGGGGTGGCGTGACGGGTCCGGGCGATCCAGGGGTAGACCTTTTTGCCGGGGAGGTGCCCGCCCTCCCCCGGCTTGGCCCCCTGGGCCAGCTTGATCTGGATCTCATCGGCGGAAACAAGGTACTGGCTGGTGACCCCGAACCGCCCCGAGGCCACCTGCTTGATCCGGGAGTTCGCCGGGCCCCCGAGGCGGCAGGGGTCCTCCCCGCCCTCCCCGGAGTTGGAGCAGCCCCCCAGGCGGTTCATGGCCAGGGCCAGGCACTGGTGGGCCTCTTGGGAGATGGAGCCGTAGCTCATGGCCCCGGTCTTGAACCGCCGAAGGATGGCGGCCTCGCTCTCCACCTCCTCCAGGGGGAGGGGGACGGGGGCCTCCACAAGCTCCAGGAGCCCCCGGAGGGTGATGGCCCGGCTCCTGTCCTCCACCAGGGCGGCGTACTGCTGATACAGCCCGTAGTCCCCGGTGCGAACCGCCTCCCGGAGGAGACGGACGGCCTGGGGGTCGAAGAGGTGGTCCTCCCCGCCGGGGCGGAACCGGTGCTCCCCGGGGGATTCCAGGACAGGGGTCCCCTCCGGGGCCTGGAAGGCCCTGGCGTGATTCCGGGCCGCCATGGCCCCGATCTCCTCCAGGCCGATGCCCCCCGCCCGGCTTGCCGTGTTGGTGAAGTACCGGTCCACCACCTGGGGGCGGATGCCCACCGCCTCGAAGATCTGGGCCGACTGGTAAGCCTGGACGGTGGAGATGCCCATCTTGGCCGCCACCTTGACGATGCCGTGGAGGACGGCGGCGTTGTAATTTGCCACCCCCTGGGCTGGGTCCTTGCCCAGGCGGCTGGCCAGCCGGGCCGCCGTCTCCTGGGCCAGGTAGGGGTTCACCGCCCGGGCCCCGTAGCCCAGAAGGGCGGCGAAGTGGTGGACCTCCCGGGGCTCGGCGGATTCCAGCACCACCGAAACCGCCGTCCGCTTTTTGGTCCGCACCAGGTGCTGCTCCATGGCCGACACCGCCAGGAGGGAGGGGATGGCAAGATGGTCCCCGTCCACCCCCCGGTCGGAGAGGATGAGGAGGTTGGCCCCCCGGCCCTGGGCCTCATCCGCCTGGCGGAAGAGGCGGTCCAGGGCGTCCTCCAGAGGGGTATCCTTTGGGTAGAGGAGGGACACCGTCTCCACGGCGAAGCCGGGGCGGTCCATGGCCCGGATCGCCGCCAGCTCCCGGTCTGTAAGGACAGGGGTATCCAGCCGGAGGACCCGACAGTTGGAGGCCCGCTCCTCCAGGAGGTTGCCGTCGTCCCCCAGGTAGACCGAGGTGTCGGTGACCACCTCCTCCCGGAGGGCGTCCATAGGCGGGTTTGTGACCTGGGCGAAAAGCTGCCGGAAGTAGGCAAAGAGGGGCCGGTCCCGCCGGTCCAGCACCGCCAGGGGGATGTCCGCCCCCATGGAGGCCACCGGCTCCGACCCGTCCCGGGCCATGGGCAGGATGACCTCCTCCAGGTCCTCGGCGGTGTAGCCAAAGGCGGCCTGGAGCCGGGCAAGGTTCTGGGGAAGGGGCTCCACCGCCCCGGGGCCCGGATCGGGGAGGTCCTCCAGGCGGACCAGGTTCTTCCGGAGCCAGTCCCCGTAGGGGTGGCGGGCGGCGTATTTTTCTTTCAACTCCCCGTCGGGGATGACCCGGCCCTCCCGGGTATCCACCAGGAGCATCCGCCCCGGCTCCAGCCGGGACTTTTCCAGAATATCCTCCGGGGGGAGGTCCAGCACCCCGGCCTCGGAGGCGAGGATGAGCCGGTGGTCGGCGGTGCGGTAGTACCGGGCGGGGCGGAGGCCGTTCCGGTCCAGCACCGCACCCACCCGGTCCCCGTCGGTAAAGAGGATAGCCGCCGGGCCGTCCCAGGGCTCCATCAAAATGGCGTGATACTGGTAGAGGGCCCGCCGGGCCTCGGTCATGGCCGGGTCCCGGCTCCAGGGCTCGGGGATGGCCGCCATCACCGCCAGGGGGAGGTCCATCCCGGCCATCATCAAAAATTCCAGGGTGTTGTCCAGCATGGCGGAATCGGACCCCCGGGGGTCCACCACCGGCAGGGCCTTTTCCAGTTCCAGGGCGGGGGTGGACATGGTCTCCTCCCGGGCCGTCATCCGGTCCAGGTTCCCCCGGATGGTATTGATCTCCCCGTTGTGGAGGATGACCCGGTTGGGGTGGGCCCGCTCCCAGGAGGGGTCAGTATTGGTGGAAAAGCGGGAGTGGACCAGGGCGATGGCGCTTTCGTAGCTCTCGTCCTGGAGGTCTGGGTAGAACCGCCGGAGCTGGTCCACCAGGAACATCCCCTTGTAGACCACCGTCCGGCTGGAGAGGGAGGCGACGTAGCAGTCCGGCCTGGCCCGTTCAAAGGCCCGGCGGAGGAGGTAGAGCCGCCGGTCAAAGGGGAGGCCCCGCCCCGTCCCCCGGGGCCGCTTCACGAACCCCTGGAGGATGGCGGGCATCTTATCCAGGGCCTTCTGCCCCAATATGTCAGGCCGGACGGGGACCTCCCGCCAGCCCAGGAACTCCAGCCCCTCCCGGGCGGCTGTTTCCTCAAAGGCGGTCTTGGCCCGGGCCCGGGCCGATGCCTCCCGGGGGAAGAAGAACATCCCCAGGCCGTAGTCCCCCTCCCCCAGCCTGTCGATGCCCTGCCCGGCGGCCCGGGCGGCAAAGAACCGGTGGGAGATCTGCACAAGTATCCCCACCCCGTCCCCGGTTTTTCCCTGGGCGTCCTTCCCCGCCCGGTGCTCCAGCCCCTCCACGATCTTAAGGGCGTCGTCCACTGTCCGGTGGGATTTTCTGCCCAGGATGTCCACCACCGCCCCGATGCCGCAGCCGTCGTGCTCCACGGGGGCGTGGCCCTCCTGCCGCCAGTTTTGTTTCATGGTGCCTCAACTCCTTTTGTATAACAAAAAAGCAGGCGGGGGCCCGGTGGGCGCCTTTGCCTGCTTTGGGGTTTATTATACCAGACGGGGCGGGGGGAGTCAAGGGGGTTTGGAATAGGCGGATCAAAGGGCCTTGTCTTTCTTTGGGGCGCTGTGCTATAATACACCCACAGCAGGGGATTTTTTTGCTGTTTGTCTGTTTGCACAATGGTGACTTCCTTGGGGGGATGGCTCTTCCTTGGGGGGGAGCCTCTGCTTTCCGGATTCGGGCCCTGCGGCCCTGTCCGGAAGGCTGGCGCCTACAGGGCGGAAGGTCGGGCGCTCCTGCGGCTGGGTGCCGGGGCAGGCTCGTTACCGGCCGCAGGTTGTCACTTCGATTTCAGCGGGTGCAAAGGGGGAGCCTGGCCCTTCGTTTCAAGCGCCATGTTTTTTCTGCGTCCGGTTTCGTTGGGCTCGTTCCTGTGTCCAGCGGCCCGGTTCATACATCCGTACAGGCCGTTACCGCCTAGGGGTATTTCGCCCGCTGCGGCGGGCGACCAGGGCGTCGCCCTGGACCTACCGCCCTTTGAAAAGGGCGGCCCTAAACTTTGCCTGTCTCGATTTTTACTGGGTGCTTGGCTTGGACAGCCTTTGCTGCCTATGTCTCCAGGCACCACCTACGTCCTGGCACAACCTTTCGTAGGGTGTGCCACCGGGCGCAGGCCCGGCGCCCTTTGAAAAGGGCGGCCCTAAACTTTGCTTGGCCCGGATTTTACCTTGTGCTTTTCCCGACCCTTTATCTTCCACCGGAGGTGCTGCCATGTCCACCCTCGACCCCCGCCTCTCCCTCCTCTACCACATGACCCCGCCCTGCCGTCTCGCCGCCGACATCGGCACCGACCACGGCTACCTCATCTGCTCCCTGGTGGAAAACAACGTCGCCCTCCGGGGCATCGCCGCCGACCTCAACCCCCTCCCCCTGGAAAAAGCCCGCCGGGAAGCCCTCCGCCGGGGCCTTACAGACCGCCTCTCCTTCCTCCAGGCCGACGGCCTTGCCGGCCTCCCCCCGGAGGGCCTGGAGGTGGTCCTCATCGCCGGCATGGGCGGCGAGACCATCCTCCACATCATGGAAAGCTGGCCCCACTCCCGTTCCCCCGGCATCACCTGGCTCCTCCAGCCCATGACCAAGGCGGAGCGCCTCCGCCGGTGGCTCTGGGACAGCGGCTTCTCCATCCCCCGGGAGCGCTGCTGCGTCGCCGCCGGGCGGGTCTACTCCGCCCTGGAGGCCCGCTTCACCGGCCAGGTCCTCCCCCACGAGGAGTGGGAGTACCACCTGGGGGCCATCGACCCCGGGGAGGGTCCCGCCGCCCTCCGCTACGCCCTGCAAAAGGCCGAAGAGCTGGAGAAGATCGCCGCCGGGCTTCGCTCCTCCGGGGACCCCGGGGGCCTCCAAAGGGCCCGCTCCCTGGAGCTGGCGGCCTCCGCCATCCGGGAGCGTCTCCCCCGATAAAACAAAGGAGCCGCGGTTTCCTGCGGCTCCTTCGCTTTGTCTTGTGGTGAGATCACGCCAGGATGTCCATTCTGCTCCCCGGGATGGTGGAGGGGATGGACTGCTGGATGCTCTCCACCATGGCGGCGGCCTGCTCGGTCATCTGGTCCATGGCCTTCCGGGCCACGGCCACGCTCACCGCCTGGGAGGTCTGCATCTGGCTCATCATCACGCTGGTGGCTGCGATAGACATAACGTCCATGTGGGTCTCTCCTTTCTGTCAAAAGGATCTTGCCGCCGGGGGCGTCCAACCCCCGGCTATCTTACCGGCAAAGCCGGGTCAGATCAATACTTGTCGCTGGACCCGGGGACGAACACGTCGTCGCCGTCGGGGACCGACTGGTAGGACAGCTTCCCGAAGGAGCCCGCCCCGGTGCCGAAGCCCAGGGAGCCGGAGGCGCTGCCGCCCCCGAACTCGTCGCTGATGGTGAACTGGTCCACCAGCTCCTTGAGGATGCTGGACTGGCTGGCCAGCTCTTCGCTGGCGGCGGCGGACTGCTCGGAGGTGGCGGAGTTGGTCTGGACCACGCTGGAGATCTGGTCCACGCCCTGGGTGACCTGGGCCACCGCCTCGGACTGGAGTTTGCTGGCCTCGGCGATGCGGTTGATGGTGGAGACGATCTCCTGGGCGCCCTCCACCACTTCCACCAGATCCCCGGCGGTCTCGGTGGCGATCCGGGTGCCGTTCTCCACCGCCTTCACCGAACCTTCGATCAAAGCGGAGGTGCTCTTGGAGGCGTCGGCGGATTTAGAGGCCAGGTTGCGGACCTCGTCGGCCACAACGGCGAAGCCCTTGCCGGCGGCTCCCGCCCGGGCGGCCTCCACGGCGGCGTTGAGGGCCAGGATGTTGGTCTGGAAGGCGATGTCCTCGATGGTCTTGATGATCTTGCCGATCTCCTTGGACTTTTCGCTGATCTCGTCCATGGCGGCGGTCATTTCCTGCATCTTGGCGTTGCTCGCCTCGATCTTGCCGCCCACGTCGTTGGCCATCTGGCTGGCCTGCTGGGCGTTGTCGGCGTTCTGCTTGATCTGCTCGGAGATGTCGCTGATGGTGGCGGCCAGCTCCTC
>CANOCD010000056.1 GCA_947564495.1 uncultured Angelakisella sp.
CCACCTGGCCCCGGAGAGCGAAGGGAAGCTCCTCCGGGAGGTGGATAAGCTGACCAAGATGCCCGGGGGCTCCCAGGAGGCGTCGGTGATCCGCTCCTACCTGGACACCGTTCTGGACCTCCCCTGGAACATCCATACCCGGGACAAGATCGACATCCAAAGGGCCCGCCGCCTTTTGGACCAGGAGCACTACGGCCTTGCCAAGGTGAAGGAGCGCATCCTGGAATCCCTGGCGGTCCGCAAGCTGGCCCCCGACGTCAAGGGCCAGATCCTCTGCCTGGTGGGCCCCCCGGGGGTGGGCAAGACCTCCATCGCCAAGTCCATCGCCAAGTCCATGGGCCGCAAATACGTCCGGATGTCCCTGGGGGGCGTCCGGGACGAGTCGGACATCCGGGGCCACCGCAAGACCTACGTGGCCTCCATGCCCGGCCGGATCATCGGGGCCATCCGCCAGGCGGGGAGCGCCAACCCCCTCCTCCTTTTGGACGAGATCGACAAACTGGGCCACGATTTCCGGGGGGACCCCTCCTCCGCCCTGCTGGAGGTGCTGGACGCCGAGCAGAACCACGCTTTCCGGGACCACTTCCTGGAGGTCCCCTTCGACCTCTCCCAGGTCTTCTTCATCGCCACCGCCAACGACCGGAGCGCCATCCCCGCCCCCCTGTTGGACCGGATGGAGATCATCGAGCTTTCCAGCTACACCCGGGAGGAGAAGCTCCAGATCGCCAAGCGCCACCTGGCCCCCAAGCAGCTGAAGCGCCACGGCCTCGGCAAGAAGCAGCTGAAGCTCCCGGACAAGACCCTGGCGGCGGTCATCGACTTTTACACCCGGGAGGCCGGGGTCCGCACCCTGGAGCGGAACATCGCCGCCATCTGCCGCAAGGCCGCCATGAAGGTGGTGGACGGCGGGGAGGAGACCCGGGTGGCCGTGACCCCCGGGGACCTGGAGGAGTACCTGGGCCCCAAGAAGTACAAGGACGACGAGCTCCAGCGGGGGGACCAGGTGGGCATCACCAACGGCCTGGCCTGGACCTCGGTGGGGGGCGAGATGCTCCAGGTGGAGGTGGCCGTCATGGAAGGGTCGGGCAAGACCCAGACCACCGGCAGCCTGGGGGACGTGATGAAGGAATCGGTGGCCGCCGCCATCACCTACATCCGCACCGTGGCCCGGCAGTACGGCATCAGCGAGACCTTCTCCAAGGACCGGGACATCCACATCCACTTCCCCGAGGGGGCGGTGCCCAAGGACGGGCCATCCGCCGGCATCACCACCTGCACCGCCCTGGTGTCGGCCCTTTCCGGCATCCCGGTGCGGGGGGACGTGGCCATGACCGGGGAGATCACCCTCCGGGGCCGGGTGCTGGCCATCGGCGGCCTCCGGGAAAAGACCATGGCCGCCTACAAGTACGGCATGAAGAAGGTCATCATCCCCGCCGCCAATGTCCCGGACCTTGCCGAGGTGGACCCGGTGGTGAAGGAGGCCGTCCAGTTCGTCCCCGCCGAGACCATGGAGACGGTGCTGCGGACCGCCCTTCTCCGGTATCCCCAGGAGGCCATCCCCCAGGCGGAACTCCCCGCCCTGGACATCCCCCCGGCGCCCAAGGGGAAACGGGGGCAGAAAGCGCCGCTGCGCCAGTAGCCAAGGAGACACCATGAATTATCACAAAGTACGATTTCTCACCTCCTTCGGGAGCCCGGGGCAGCTGCCCCCCTCCCGAAAGCCGGAGGTGGTCTTTGCGGGGCGGTCCAACGTGGGCAAGTCCTCTTTGATCAACAGCCTCTTTAACCAAAAGACGCTGGCCCGGGTCAGCGCCACCCCGGGCAAGACCGCCACCATCAACTTTTTCGAGACCGAAAACCTCATCTTCGCCGACCTCCCCGGCTACGGCTACGCCAAGGTCAGCCGGGGGGAGAAGCGCCGCTGGGCTCAGCTCATGGAGGGGTACTTCGCCCAGGACCGGGACATCGCCCTGGTCCTCTCCCTCATGGACAGCCGCCACCCCCCAAGCCGGGACGACCGGGCCATGGTGGAGTTTCTGGTGGAAAACGAGCTGCCCTTTGTGGTGGTCCTCACCAAGGTGGACAAGCTCTCGGCCAGCCAGCGCAAGGAACGCCTGGAGGCCGTCCGGGAGGAACTGCCCTGGGGCAAGCAGATCCTCTTCCTGCCCTTCTCCTCCCAGACGGGGGAGGGCCGGGAGCAGCTGCGGGCCCTGCTGGACCAGCTGGAGGCCGACCTGCTGGGGGAGGGCGAGGAAGGAGAGAAAACGCCATGTTAGGATGGGAGCATCTTACGGTAAACGACCAGGGGCACCTTGCCATCGGGGGCCGGGACACCCTGGCCCTGGCCGAGGAATACGGCACCCCCCTGTATGTCATGAGCGAGGAGGCCATCCGGGAGAACTGCCGCCTCTACCGCCGCTCCATAGAGCGGTTCTACAAGGGCCGGGGGCTGGCGGCTTACGCCTCCAAAGCCTTCTGCTGCAAGGCCATCTGCCGCATCGCCAACGAGGAGGGCCTGGGCCTGGACGTGGTCTCCGCCGGGGAGCTGTACACCGCCAAGGCGGCGGGGTTCCCCATGGACAAGGTGATCTTCCACGGCAGCAACAAGACGGCGGAGGAGCTGACCATGGCCCTGGAATACGGGGTGGGCCGCATTGTTGCGGACAACCTCACCGAACTGCGGACCCTGGACGCCCTGGCTGCCGCCAAGGGGGTGGCCGCCCCGGTGATGCTCCGGGTCAAGCCGGGCATCGACGCCCACACCCATGAATTTATCCGCACCGGCCAGATCGACAGCAAGTTCGGCTTCGCTCTGGAGACGGGGGAGGCCCTGACCGCCGTCAAGCTGGCCCTGGGGTCCCAAAACCTCCGGCTCATCGGCCTCCACTGCCACATCGGCTCCCAGATCTTCGAGATCGACCCCTTCTGCCACGCCGTCAAGGTGATGCTGGAGTTCATGGGCCTCATCTGCCGGGAGACCGGTACCGTCCTGGGGGAGCTGAACCTGGGGGGAGGCTTCGGCATCCGGTACATACCCGAAAACGACCCGGTGGCCTACGACCGGTACATGGAGAAGGTGGCCAAGACGGTGGAGCAGTGCTGCAAAAAGCTGGGCTTCCCCGCCCCCTTCCTCCTCCTGGAGCCGGGGCGGTCCATCGTGGGGGCGGCGGGGCTCACCCTCTACCGGGTGGGTTCGGTGAAGACCATCCCCGGCATCCGCACCTACGTTTCGGTGGACGGCGGCATGGGGGACAACCCCCGGTACGCCCTCTATCGGGCCGACTACACCTTCCTGGCCGCCGCCCGGGCCGGGGAGCCCAAGACCCGGACCGTCACCGTGGCGGGGAAATACTGCGAGAGCGGGGACCTGCTGGGGGAGAACGTTCCCCTCCAGGAGATCGCCCCCGGGGAGATCCTGGCGGTGCTGGCCACCGGGGCCTACAACTACTCCATGGCCAGCAACTACAACCGCAACCCCCGCCCCCCGGTGGTGCTGGTTGGGGAGAAGGGGGACCGGGTCATCGTCCGCCGGGAGAGCCTGGAGGACCTGATCCGCAACGACTTGGATTGAGAGGGAGGGATCGCCTGTGAACTGGTTCCCCCAGGGCTGGAACCGCTTTCTCTTCCTGGTCACCCCGGAGGAATGGGAGGAGCTGCTCTCCGGCTTCCACCAGGTGACCTTCTGCCGCCGGGTCCCCGATGGATACCGGGAGTCCCCGCCGGAGACCCTCCTGGCCCCTTGGCGGGCCCTGTGGGAAAAGCTCCAGGGCCCGGAGCCCCTGGATTTCAAACGGGACCGGGCCTGCTTCGACTGGGCCGACGGCCTTGCCCACGACTTAGACCGCTGCCCCTACGCCGCCCCCTTCCGGGACGAGGAAACGGGGGAGTGGTTCCGGCTGGCCGATTTTCCCGAGCCCTGCGCGGGGGTCCAGCCCTTCGCCATGGTCCCGGGGGAGGACGGCAGGCTCCACACCCGGTTCCACTACAGCCAGTTTCCCTGGCTCATCGCAGGGCTGGAACTCCACTACCCCAAAAAGGTCGCCTACTTTAACAAGACCAGGGACGGCTACGAGAGGGTCGTTCCCTGCGACGAGATCGAGACCTATTGCCGGGTCTACCGTCCCCTGACCCAGCGGATCAAGGGGATGACTGGGCCCCTGACCTTTTCTATCGGGGATAAGACCTTCCGCCCCGGCGTCCGGGTCAGTTCTGGGGCCAAGGCGGCTTTCCCCGGCTTTTGGTTCGCCAGGGAATACGGCGCCCGCCTTTGAAAAAACAGAAGCCCGGGGCTTCGGACGACATCCAAAAGCCCCGGGCTTTCCCTATCCTGTTCAGCTGAGAAAATCCAGCCGCCCGGCCTCCAGGCCCTCCATGGCGGCCCTGATCCTGGCCCGGGCCTCCTCCCCGGTGGGGGTGGCCTGGATGTAGGAGATGATCTGCCCCCGGGTGGCGGTGTCCAGCCCAGCGAAGAAATCCGCCGCCTCCGGCGTCATGGACAGGGAGGCCAGCAGCCCCTGGGGCAGCTCCAGGCTCAGTTTTCTGGGGGGCAGGCTGTCCCCCGCCCCCAGCTTGGGGGTCTGATTTTGCAGCTCTACATGATCTTCCATAAGGGTCCCTCCTTTGGGTTCGGTGTCCTCATTGTTCCCGAAGGAGGGCTTTTCTATGCGTTCAGCGGAAGAGGAGCCAGACATACCCGCCGTAGAGCCCCAGGAGCAGCCCCCCCTGCCACCGGCGGAACCGCCCCGTCCCCATGGCGGGGAGGAGGGTCACCACCAGCAGCCCCAGAGCCGCCAGAAGGTCCAGGGGGTGGTCCATGGGCAGGACCCCGCCCCCGGCCAGGGCGCTGGCGGCGGGGACCAGGGTGAGGTCCAGGAAGTTGGCCCCGATGATGTTCCCCACCGAAAGGGAGGACTGCCCCCGGCAGAGGGCGGTGATGGTGGTGACCAGTTCCGGCAGGCTGGTCCCCAGGGCCACCAGGGTCAGGGCGATGACCGCCTCCGGGACCCCCAGGAGCCGGGCCAGGACACAGCCGTTGTCCACCAGCAGCCGGGCCCCCGCCGCCAGGCCCGCCGCCCCCAGAAGGAACTTGGTCAGATAGACCAGGGCGGCGTGAGGGGTCCGCTCCAGGGGGGATTCCTCCCGGGGAAAGACGGCCCGCCGGGCGGCGGAAAGGTCGTTTTTGATGTAGAGGAGCAGGAGGGCCAGGAGGAACAGCCCCTCCCCCCAGGCGAGCCGCCGGTCGATGCCGAAGGCCAGGAGGGAGACCAGGGCGAAGATCAGCAGAAAGCCCTTTTCCCGCAGGGGGCGGAGCTCCACCTTCCCCGGCAGGAAAAGGAGGGAGACCCCCAGGATGAGCCCGGTGTTGCAGGAGACCGAGCCCACGGCGTTGCCCAGGGCCATCCCCCCGGACCCCTGGGCCGCCGCCATGGTGGAGACCAGCAGCTCCGGCATGGTGGTCCCCACGCTGACCACTGTGGCCGCCACGATAAAAGGCGGGATGCCGGTGACCCGGGCCATCCACTCCGCCCCTTCCACAAAGCTGTCGCCCCCTTTGACCATGAGGACCAGACCCAGCAGGAACAGCAGGGAAACCCGCAGCATACCACCCACCCCTTTCCCTCTATTATAGTCGGGGGCGGGCTTGTTTCATGCAGGGGCGGGCTAGCGCCCGCTGGCACACCCTACGATACGCTGTGCTAGGGCTTAGCTTGTGCCTGGAGTCGGATGCTGTAAAAGGCGGAAGGCTGCAACTTGCCCGCCGGGGCCTCGAAAGGCGATTTCACGCCGACGAAAGCCCCGAGAGACGGCACCCCGCACAAACAAAGCCGGGAGACACCCGTCTCCCGGCCCGTGGGCTGCGCCCAGTCCTTTTTCACCTTGTGCTTGGCTCAGGCCCCGCCCCCGGTCTTGATCGTGGTGGCGGCGATCTCCATGGCCCGGCGGAGCTGGTTGTCCAGCTCCGGGTTCCCCATGGTGCTGGCCTTGTCCATGTCGGCGGTGTAGGCCACCTCGTAGTCGGCGGGGACCCCGACTTCGTCGTAGGTCTCGGCGGAGGGGCCGGCGTACCGGGCCACGGTGAGGTAGACCGCCGCCCCGCTTTTCAGCTTGTAGAAGGTCTGGGTGGTCCCCTTGCCGAAGGTGGTCTCCCCCACCGTCCGGGCCTTGCCGGTGTCCCGCAGGGCCTGGGCGAAGAGCTCGGTGGTGCCTGTGGTGCCGTTGTCCGCCAGGACCACCATGGGCAGGTCAACTTCTGAATCGTCGGAATCCATCAGTTCCCGCACCGCCCCGTTGAGGTCCTCCTCGTAGATGATGGTCATCCGGCCCAGGAGGGTGTCCAGCATATTGCCGATGACCGTCACGTCGTCGCTTTCGATGCCCCGGATGTCAAAGATCAGGGCCTGGGCCCCGTTCTGCTCCGCCTGGCGGAGGGCGGTGTCCAGGTGCTGGGAGGTGTTGGCCGAGATGGCCGAGAACCGCAGGTAGGCGATCTCCCCCTCCAGCATGGAAAAGGCGATGGTGGGGGTGTCGATCTCCCGGCGGGTCAGCTCCACCGGGACCTCGTCGGTGTCCCGGCGGTAGACCAGGCTCACCTTGGTCCCCGCCGCCCCCCGGAAGGACCCCACCAGCTCGGTGTAGTTGTCCTTGGTGGCCGCCGTGCCGTCCACGCTGACGATGAGGTCCCCCGGCTGCATCTGGGCGGTGGCCGCCGGGGACTGGGGGTAGACGGTCCGCACCCGGATGTACCCGTCCACGTCCAGCTCGGTGACCACGCCGATGCCCACGTACTTCTGGCCTTCGGTCTGCTGGTAGGCTTCGTACTCCTTGTCGGTGTAGAACCGGGCGTAGGGGTCCTCCAGGCCGGAAAGATACCCCGAGGCGATCCCGGCCCGGATGCTGTCCTCGTTGATCTCCCCGGCGTAGTGGCTGCGGACGTACTGGTCGATCTCGGCCAGGACGGCATACTCCCGCTCCCGCTCCACGATGTTGTTGTACATGGAATTGTACCGGTTTTCGGAATAGAACATGGTCAGGCAGAACACCACAGCGGCAACAATGGCCATATAGGCGATGGCGGCCC
>CANOCD010000057.1 GCA_947564495.1 uncultured Angelakisella sp.
GCCGCCGCCACGATGATGGCGGTGCCGTGCTGGTCGTCGTGGAAGATGGGAATGTCGCAGCACTCCTTGAGCCGGCGCTCGATCTCGAAGCACCGGGGGGCGGAAATGTCCTCCAGGTTCACCCCGCCGAAGGACCCGGCCAGGAGGCGGACGGTGTTGACGATCTCGTCCACGTCCTTGCTCCGGACGCAGAGGGGGATGGCGTCCACCCCGCCGAAAGCCTTAAAGAGGAGGCTCTTCCCCTCCATCACCGGCATCCCGGCCTCGGGGCCGATGTCCCCCAGACCCAGGACGGCGGTGCCGTCGGTGACCACCGCCACCGTGTTCCAGCGGCGGGTCAGCTCGTAGGATTTGTTCACGTCCTTGTGGATCTCCAGGCAGGGGGCGGCCACGCCGGGGGTGTAGGCCAGGGACAGGTCCTGGCTGGTCTCCACCGAGGCCCGGGGGGCGATCTCCAGCTTGCCCTTCCACTCGTAATGAAGCCGCAGGGCTTCCTTTGCGTAATCCATCGTCATTTTCTCCTTTCCTCTATTGGGCCACCCGGGGCAGGGTGGACCCGCCGTAGGGCATGGCCAGGACGGTGGCCTCCGGCCCCAGCTTGGCGAAGGCCAGGTCCAGGGCCTCCTGGACGCTGGCCCGGGGGGTGAGGAAGATGGAGCGCACAAAGTCCGGCTCCATATCCGACACCAGCCAGACCTCCGCCTTTTCCAACGTCATGGCGATGGCGGCGGCCTTGTGGCCCCCCAGCTGGAAGTCCCGGCCGATGCGCTCGATCATGGCCCGGGGAGACTCGGACTTAGTCATCCACTCCTCAAAGACCCGCTCCCCCAGCCCCTCCTTGCAGGAGCCGATGAGCACGATAACGCCGCCGGGGTTCACCGCGTGGCGGGCGTTGTCCAGGGCCTTCTGGGTCTGGTACAGGTTCAGGTCCTTGGGGGCGCCCCCCTGGCTCACCAGGACGATGTCGGCGGCCCGGGGCAGCTCCTTTAGGTAGAGGGTGTCCAAAAAGGCGCACCCCGCCCGGTGGGCCTCCACCGGGTCCCCCGCCACGCAGCGCAGGACCTCCTTGTGCTCGTCCAGCACCACGTTGACGATAAAGTCGATGCCGCAGAGCCTCCCGGCCTCCTCGATGTCCATCCGCAGGGGGTTCGTCTCCAGGGTTCCGGCCTTGGCCTCCGGCTTCACCATCATGGAATGGTTGGCCTGGATGGCCCCCCGGGTGGAGACCCCGGGCATGATGGCCTTGGCCCCGCCGGAATACCCGGCGAAGTAGTGGTACTCGATGTTCCCCAGGCAGATGCGCCGGTCGGCCTCCGCCACCACACGGGTGATGTCCACCGGGGTCCCAGCCTTGGTGGTCCCCAGATGGACGCAGTCCCCGGGGTCGCTGTCCACACAGGCGATTTCCCCCCAGGCCCGTTCCCCGGCCAGATGCCGCCGCTCCTCGTCGGTGTGCCGCCGGTGGGAGCCCAAAGCGAATACCAGGGTAATGTCCCCCCGGTCGCACCCGGCGGCGTAAAGCTCGTCGAGGACGGCGGGCAGCACCTTCCAGGTGGGCATGGGCCGGGTGATGTCGCTGGTCACCAGGGCGATCTTCTCCCCGGGCTTCACGATCTCCCCCAGCCTGGGGGCGCCGATGGGCTCCGAAAGGGCCCGGCGGACCTCCGCCTCCCCGGTGAGTTCGGTCTTTACCTCGTTGGCGTGGAGGACCCCCAAAAGGTTCTTCTCTGGGACCTCCACTTCCTGGACCCCCGTTCCGAATCCAAAACTCAGCCTCATGCCGTCAGTCCTTTCTCGCCAGGACCGCTTTCGCCTGGCTGACGATGTGCCCCGCCGTGAGGCCGAACCGCTCCTGGAGGTAATCCTGGGGGCCGACCTCGCCGAACTCGTCCTCCACCGCCACGCAGGCGGCGGGGACGGGGCAGTTTTCCGCCAGGACCTCCAGCACGGCGCTGTACAGGCCCCCGTGGCGGCTGTGGTTTTCCGCCACCACCACGGCCCCGGTCTCCTTGGCCCGGCGGGCTACCGCTTCGGCGTCCAGGGGCTTGATGGTAAAGAGGTCCACCACCGCCGCCTGTATCCCCTGGGCCTCCAGGGTCTTTGCCGCCTGGAGCGCCTCGTGGACCATGATGCCGGCGGCGAAGATCGCCACGTCCTTTCCCTCCCGGAGGGTCACCGCCTTGCCGATGGGCAGGTCGGCGCTGTCGCTGTAGACCCGGGCGTACTGCTTGCGCCCCACCCGGATGTACTTCACCCCCGGGCGGTCCACGCACTGGCGCAGGACGCTGATCAGGCAGGCGGGGTCGGTGACGTCGATGACCGTGGCCCCGGGGACAGTCCGGTAGAGGGCCACGTCCTCAAAGGGCATATGGGTCCCGCCGTTCATGGTGGCGGTGACGCCGGGGTCGGTGCCGATGACGGTGATGTCGTTCTTGGCGTAGCCGCCGCTTAAAAACACCTGGTCGAAGCACCGCCGGGAGGCGAAGGGCCCGAAGGTGTGGACGATGGGCTTAAAGCCCGCGCTGGCCAGGCCGCAGGCCACCCCGATCATGTTGGCCTCGGCGATGCCGCAGTTCACCGCCCGCTCCGGGTGCTCCTTGGCCCACTTCCCCGTCCCGATGCAGCTCATCAGGTCGGCGTCCAGATAGATGACGTCCGGGTCCTCCGCCGCCAGGGCGGGGATCGTCTCCCCCAACACCGATTTGCACAGGCGGGGGTCCAGTTCGCCGGTATATACGATCTCGGTCATGGTTCAGCCCTCCAACGCCGCCAGCTCGGCCTGGAGCCGGACGGTCCATCTCTCAAATTCCCCGTCGCTTACCGGCAGGCTGTGGTTCATCACCTTTTCGGCCACCTCGGGCACCCCGTGCCCCTTTTCGGTGTCCAGGATGATGGCGAAGGGCCTGCCCTCCCCCTTGCGGGTTCGTTCCAGGGCCTCCCAGATGGCCTCCACGTCGCCGCCGTCCACCTTGGCCGTGTCAAAGCCGAAGGCCCGGAATTTGGCCTCGTAGTCCCCCATGGGGTACACGTCGTCGGTCCAGCCGTCCAGCTGGCGCTTGTTCCAGTCCAGCAGCACCACCAGGTTATCCAGCTTCTTGGCCGCCGCGAAGGCGAAAGCCTCCCAGCACTGGCCCTCGTCGCTCTCCCCGTCCCCCACGATGAGGAAGGTCCGGGCGTCCAGGCCCCGGAGCTTGTCGCCCAGGGCCATGCCGCAGGCCAGGGAGGTCCCCTGACCCAGAGAGCCCGTGGTCATATCCACCCCGGGGGTCTTGTTCCGGTCGCAGTGGCTGGGCAGCCGGGTCCCCGGCCGGTTGAGGGTCCGCAGCTCGTCGTAGGGAAAGTATCCCCGGAGGGCCAGGGCCCCATAAACAGCGGGCCCGGCGTGGCCCTTGGAGCAGACCAGTTTGTCCCGGTCCGGCTTTTTGGGGTCCCGGGGGTCGATGTTCATCTCCCCGCCGTAAAGGGCCGCCAGCAGGTCGGCGATGCTCAAAGCGCCCCCCACGTGGCCGGAGCCCCGGGCGTGGATGGCCTCCAGGGCCGCCATGCGGATCTTCACCGCAAAGGCCATAAGTTCCCGTTTTTTCGTCTCTTCCATCTTCACCCTCTCCTCACAGCCCGGCGCCGTGGCGCAGGGCCTTGACCACCGGCAGCTCCTCCCCGGTCAAAAACCGGATCAGGGCGCCGCCGCCGGTGCAGATATAACCCATCTTGTCGGTGACGGCGTACTTTTCGGCGGCGGTGATGCTGTCGCCGCCCCCAAGGACGGTGAACCCCTGGGTGTCCGCCAGGGCCTGCCAGACCTCCTTGGTGCCGTACTCGCTGGCCTCCTGCTCAAAGACCCCCATGGGGCCGTTGACAAAGACCGTCTTGGCCTCCAGGATGGCCTTCCGGTAGAGGGCCGCCGTCTCGTGGCCCACGTCGGTGGCGGCGATCTCTGCCGGGACGGCCCCCAGGGCCGCCTCCTTGCGGACGCCCTCCTCGGTCCAGGCCAGGTCCACAGGCAGGATGATCCGCTCCCCGTACTGGCCGTAGAGCTCCTTGGCCTTGTCGATGTACTCCCCGTAGTTGGATTTCAGGATAAAGTCCACGCTGCCCTTGCCGATCTCCCGGCCCAGGGCGGTGAGGAAGATGTTCCCCACCAGTCCCCCGGTGAGGATCTTGTCCGCCACCCCCCGGCTGAGGACGGTGTTCATCATCAGGAAGGCGTCGGAGATCTTGGCCCCGCCCAGGACAAAGACGCAGGGCCGGTCCGGGGCCTCCATCACCTGGGAGACGGTGCAGAACTCCTTCTCGAACAGCCTGCCCATATAGGAGGGCAGCACCTGCTCGAAGCCGCAGAGGGTGGGCTGGTCCCGGTGGGCGGCGGCAAAGGCGTCGCAGACGTAGAGATCCGCCAGCGGCGCCAGCTTTTCCACCACCTGGGTCTTGGCCTGGTCCTCGTGGCTCAGGCGCAGCTTCATCTCAAAGAGGGTCTGCTCCTCGGCGCAGAACCGGACGTTGTCCAGCAGCAGCACCTCCCCGTCCTTCAGGGATCTGATGGCCTCCCGGGCGGTGGGGCCGCAGACGTCCTCCACCCACCGGACCTCCCGGCCCAGCAGCTGGGAGAGGACGGCGGCGTGGGGCCTCGTGGTGTAAAAATTCTTGTACTCGATGTCGCTCCCCTGGTGGGCAAGGAGGACCACCCGGGCCCCCTTGTCCGAAAGCTCCCGAACGGTGGGGACACAGGCCCGGATACGGTTGACGCTTTTCAGCGTCCCCTTCTGCCGGTCCACCGGCTGGTTGATGTCCACCCGGCAGAGCACCGTTTTCCCCTTGACCTGGACCTCGTCCAGGGTCCGAATGCCAAAGCGCATAGCAGCCTACCCCCTCTTACCGGTTGCCCTTAAAGCGTCCGATCTTGAGATACCGGTTGGTCATGGCGGTGCCTTCCTCCCGGGTGAGCTGCAGCTTCAGGGAGGCCCGGATGGCGTCGATGGTCTCGGGGATGGTCACGCTCTCCTGGGGGATGTGGATGGCGAACATGATGTCGTCACCGCTCTCCACGATGGAGTCCTCCCAAAGGCCGATCTCGTAGATGTCCCCCCGGCGGTTGCCCAGGTCACGGCCATACTTGAAGAAGGAGGCGTTGCCCCGGAATCCCTCGTCGATGGTGACGGTGCGGATGCGGGGGTGGGCCCGGAAGGCGGCCAGAGCCTCGTCCCGGGTGATCTTGTGCCCGTTCTTGCCCCGGGCCAAAACGGTGATGATGTGGCCGTGGGTCACGGGAGTATGTACCAGGATGCCGGTGGCCTCCACGTGGGGCATGATGGTCATCAGGTCCACCGCCTGGTGGGAGGGCGCCTTGTCGATCTGGAGGGCGTTGGTGAGGCCCCGGTGGTAATCCCCGGGATCGGCCACCCGCCGGACGATGGTGATGGCGACCTTCTCCACCCCGCCGCACTCACGATCCAGGCAGTCCACGGCACGGATGAGGCCGGTGGTGTTGCAGGAGGTGAGCTTCAAATAGCTCTGGCCCACGCCCTTCTCGTAGTTGGCGTAGCCGTGGAAGAATACGTCGGCCACCGAGTTCTTCTCCCCGCCCTGGAAGATGGCCTTGACCCCCAGCTGCTCGTAGATGACCTTGTTCTTGGCGCCCACGCCGCCGGGGGCGGAATCCAGCATGATGTCCACGCTCTTGCAGAGGTCCTCGAAGGAACCGGCCACCGGGATGCCCAGGGCGTCAAAAGCGGACTTGTCGGCCCCGTCCACCAGGTAGAGGGCGTATTTGACACCGTTGGCCCCCACCATATCGTTTTCCGCCAAAGCCCGGACGGCCAAGGTCGGGGCGATGTCGGCGACCCCCACCAGCTCCATATCCTCCTGCATAGCCACGCCGTCCGCCAGCCGCTGGCCGATAGTCCCGTACCCCGCAATGCCAACTCTGATCTTCGCCATGTCGAATCCTCCCATTTCATCATAAATTTTTGCCAGTTTTGGACAAAAGCTCCTGCCTGGGAGCGTTTTTATTGTAGCATTTCTTGACCGGGCTGTCAATGAATTTACTGGCATTTCTGTGTGATATTTTGCAGTAATTGCAAGTAAGTTGATAATTATTTTGGGAAAGTTGCTAGTTTTGGGGCAGGGGACAGGGGACCGCCGGACCCGGCAGCGCCGGGCAAAAGGCGGAGCCCCTTTTCTGCGCTGGAACAAGGCCCCTGCCCCCCGATGCGGAGCCCAAAGTATTGCCCGGCGTCAATGCCCAAGCCCCCGCCGATCCCGAAACATCCCCGCAAATGTGTAATTGCCATCCGTTTGCCCAGGTGGTATAATAAAGGCATACACAAACAAAAAATATCTGTGTTGAACGACGAGCTGGCACAGGCACGGACAAAGAAAAACGGGAGATGTGCGTTGTGAAAAATCATGCCAATCTTTGGTCGGGACCATCCTGCTGCAACACGCCGGAACTGCGGGAACTGCTGCAAAACTTTTCCGTTGTAAAGAAGCTGTCTCCCGGAGAAAATTTTCTGATGCCGGGGACGCCGATCCGGTATGCCTCTTATATTGCGGAGGGCGTCACCGCCCATACCACCACCAGCGAAAGCGGCCGGGAAAAGGTGCTGTACCGCCTGGGCCGGGGATGGTTTTTCAGCGAGGAGGTCCTCCTTCGGGACTACACGGTGGAATCGGCCCGGTATGCCATTGCGGAGACGCCCACGACCCTCTGGCTGCTGGACAAGCCCGCCTACCTGGAGCTGCTGAAGCACCCCATCTTTGTTTCGGCCATTATCCGCTGCACCGCCTACAAATGCAGTATGCTCCGCACGGAGATCGAAAGCCTTACCTTCGATTCGACCAAGGAGCGGCTCATGCGGCTGCTGAGTTCCGGCGCCGACCGTGCCTCGGTGGAAGATCAGTATTGGTACAATATGAAAGTTTCCTGGACCCACCAGGACCTTGCGGCCATCATCGGGACAAACCGTGTCACCATCAGCAGATTGATCGCCGAACTGCGGGCGGATGGCTGCCTTCGCACCGTCAACGGCAGACTGCAGGTCAATATCTCC
>CANOCD010000058.1 GCA_947564495.1 uncultured Angelakisella sp.
CACCAGGCAGATCGAAAATCTGCAAAGAAGAACTGGCTGACTTCTGTTCCCCGCTCCGCTGCGGGCGGGGAATTTTCTATTTTTGAGGATCGCCAGATGGCATGAGCGGCATAAAAGGGCAGGGCAGATCACAGCGGTCTGCCCTGCCCTCTTTTTTGCGGCCCTTTTAGCGAAAAACTCAGCCCTTGACGATCTCGCCGTAGACCACGCCGGACATACCGGCGGCGTTGGCCTCGTCGGTGTCGAAGTGGGCGTAGGTGGCGAAGTTGGGGGAGACCCGGACCACCACGTCGCCGAAGATGGTGGTGCGGTCGGCGGTCTCCACCTTCAGGGAGACGATCTCCTTGTCGGCCACGCCCATGGCGGCGGCGTCCTCGGGGGTGGTGTGGATGTGGCGCTTGGCGGCGATGACGCCCTCCTTGATCTCCACCTCGCCCTTGGGGCCCACCAGCTTGCAGCCGGGGGTGCCGGCGATGTCACCGGATTCCCGGACGGGGGCGGCGACGCCGATGCTCCGGGCGTCGGTGAGGGAGATCTCCACCTGGTCGGCCTTGCGGCAGGGGCCCAGGATGGAAACGCCGGAGAGGGTCCGCTTGGGGCCTACCACGTCGATGCGCTCGGCGCAGGCGAACTGCCCGGGCTGGGAGAGGTCCTTCTTGGGGGTCAGGGCGGCGCCTTTGCCGAAGAGGATCTCCAGGGTCTCCTGGGTGACGTGGACGTGACGGGCGGAAGTTTCGATCTGTACCTTAGCCATGATTCTGTGTACCTCCATTTTGTCGTTTTCTAGGGGAAACCGGGGATGACCTTACCTTTTTATTTTACCACATACCGGGAAATTTGCAACTGTTTTCTCCGGGAAATCCGGGGAATCCGGGGGCAGCTTCCCACCGGGGCGGCGGCGGGAGTTTTTTCTTTCCCCCATCTGTTCTTTCCCCGGGAAATGTGCTATACTGGTAATCGCCATAAAATGACAGAAGGCAGGTGTTTTATTATGATGTACGACAACCTGGACGAACTGAGGGCCGCCGCCCTCCAGTGCCAGAACTGCGGGCTCTGCGCCACCCGGCGCAACGTGGTCTTCGGGACCGGGCCGGCGGACGCCAAGATCCTTCTCATCGGGGAGGGGCCCGGGGAAAACGAGGACAAGCAGGGGGAGCCCTTTGTGGGGCGCAGCGGCCAGCTGCTGGACAAGATGCTGGAGTACGCCGGGCTCTCCCGGAAGAAGAACGTCTACATCGCCAACATGGTCAAGTGCCGCCCGCCCCAGAACCGTGACCCCGCCCCGGACGAGATCGAGGCCTGCCTGGGGTGGCTGCGGAACCAGACCGCCATCCTCCGCCCGGCCATCATCATCTGCGTGGGGCGCATTGCGGCCATCAGCCTCATCCGCAAGGACTTTAAGGTCACCAAGGAACACGGGCAGTTCATCGACAAAAACGGCACTTTGATGATGGGGACCTTCCACCCCGCCGCTCTCCTCCGCAATCCCATGAACAAGCCCGCCGCCATGGAGGACCTGCTGGGGGCGGCCAGGAAGGCCAAAGAGCTGGGGCTGCCGGTATAAGGGCCATTGTCCGGGGGGAATGAGAAGATGACACTGAAGGAACTGGAGGTCGGCGGGAGCGCCGTGGTCACCGCCGTTGGCGGGGAGGGCGCCCTGCGCCAGCACTTTTTGGATATGGGGGTCATCCCCGGGGCCCGGGTCACGGTGGTGAAGCTGGCCCCCATGGGGGACCCCGTCGAGCTGCGGATACACGGGTACGAGCTGACCCTGCGCCTGGCCGACGCCGCCCAAATCACCGTGGAACCCGCCCCGGCCAGGGCCCGGGAGGAACAGAAACCCAAGAAACGGACCCCTCACCCCGGCCTGGGGGAGGAGGGGAAATTCCACCCCAAGGGGAGCGGCGACCCCCTGCCCCAGGGGACAACGCTCACCTTTGCCCTGGTGGGCAACCAGAACTGCGGCAAGACCACCCTCTTTAACCAGCTCACCGGCTCCAAGCAGCACGTGGGCAACTTCCCCGGGGTCACGGTGGACCGGAAGGACGGGGCCATCCGGGGCCACGAGGACACCAACATCACCGACCTGCCCGGCATCTACTCCATGTCCCCCTACTCCAGCGAGGAACTGGTCTCCCGGGACTTCGTTTTGGGGGAGGCCCCCCGGGGCATCATCAACATCGTGGACGCCACCAACATCGAGCGGAACCTCTACCTCACCATGCAGCTTCTGGAGCTGGACCTCCCCATGGTGGTGGCCCTGAACATGATGGACGAGATGGTCGGCAACGGCGGCGGGGTGGACGTCAACGCCATGGAGGCCATGCTGGGGGTGCCGGTGGTGCCCATCTCGGCGGCCAAGAACCAGGGGGTGGACGAGCTGGTGAAGCACGCCCTCCATGTGGCCAAGTACCAGGAGCGGCCCCTTCGCCAGGACTACTGCGGCCCCGAGGACAACGGCGGGGCGGTCCACCGCTGCCTCCACGCCGTGAGCCACCTCATCGAGGACCACGCCAAGCAGGCGGGGCTCCCCATCCGGTTCGCCGCCGGCAAGATCGTGGAGGGGGACCCTCTGATCCTGGAGCGCCTGGACCTGGACCAGAACGAGAAGGAGCTGCTGGACCACATCGTCCTCCAGCTGGAGAAGGAGCGGGGGCTGGACCGGGCCGCCGCCATGGCGGATATGCGCTTTGCCTACATCAAAAGGGTCTGCTCCCGGTGCGTCACCAAGCCCCGGGAGAGCAGGGAGCACATCCGCAGCCAGCAGCTGGACCGGGTCCTCACCGGGAAATACACCGCCATCCCGGTCTTTATCGCCATCATGGGGCTCACCTTCTGGCTCACCTTCAACGTCATCGGGGCCTGGCTCCAGGAGCTGCTGGCGGCGGGCATCCAGGCCCTGTCCGCCTGGGCCGACGCCGCCATGACCGCCGCCGGGGTGAACCGGGCGGTCCACGGCCTCATCATCGACGGCATCTTCCAGGGGGTGGGCAGCGTCCTCAGCTTCATGCCCGTCATCATCACCATGTTCTTCTTCCTCTCCTTTCTGGAGGACAGCGGCTACATCGCCCGGGTGGCCTTCTTTATGGATAAGCTGCTGCGGAAGATCGGCCTTTCAGGGCGGAGCATCGTCCCCCTTCTCATCGGCTTCGGCTGCACCGTCCCCGCCGTCATGTCCACCCGCACCCTCCCCAGCCAGCGGGACCGGAAGATGACCATCCTCCTCACCCCCTTTATGAGCTGCACCGCAAAGCTGCCCATCTACGCCTTTTTCGTCAGCGTCTTTTTCCCCGGCCAGGGGGGCCTTGTGATGACCGGGCTTTACCTCCTGGGCATCCTTCTGGGCATCCTGGCGGCTCTGGTGTTCAAAAAGACCATGTTCCAAGGGGAGGCGGTGCCCTTTGTCATGGAGCTGCCCAACTACCGCCTCCCCAGCCTGCGGAACGTCCTCCAGCTGCTGTGGGAAAAGGCCAAGGACTTCCTCCAGCGGGCCTTTTCGGTGATCCTTGTGGCCACCATCGTGGTCTGGTTCCTCCAGAGCTTCGACTTCCACCTTGACCTGGTCACCGATTCCCGCTACAGCATCCTGGCCTCCATCGCTGGATGGCTGGCCCCCCTCTTCACCCCCCTGGGGCTGGGGGACTGGCGGATCTGCACCTCCCTCATCAGCGGGTTTATGGCCAAGGAAAGCGTCGTCTCGGTGCTGGAGGTCCTCTACGACAGCCAGGGGGGCGTGGCGGCGGCCATGTCCGCCCTGGAGGCGGCCTCCCTCCTGGTGTTCAGCCTCCTTTACACCCCCTGCGTGGCGGCCATCGGCTCCATCAAGCGGGAGCTGGGCCGGAAGTGGGCCCTCTACGTGGTGTTGTGGCAGTGCGCTATCGCCTGGGCGGCGGCTTTTCTGGCACGGCTCGTCGGCCTGGCCCTGGGGCTGGGATAAGGAGGGATCGTTATGACCAAGGTAAAATTTTATGACACCGTGGCGGATGACCTTCTGGGCTTTGTGGTCATCGCCGCCCGGACCCGGGAGGGCTGGGTCCTTTGCCGGCACCGGGACCGGGATACCTACGAGCTGCCCGGCGGCCACCGGGAGCCGGGGGAAGCCATCCTGGCCGCCGCCAAGCGGGAACTGTGGGAGGAGACCGGGGCGGTGGACTTTTCCATCGAGCCGGTCTGCGCCTACTCGGTCCAGGGGGAGCTGGGAGCGGGGCGGCGGTCGGAGGAAACGACCTTCGGGATGGTGTACTTTGCCGAGATCTTCTCCCAGGAAGAACTTCGCCACGAGATCGCCCAGCTGCTGGTCACCTGCCGCCTGCCGGACCGCTGGACCTACCCCCAGGTCCACCCGCCGATCCTGGCGGAGGTCCAAAGGCGGGGGCATTTCCCCAAGGAAGGGGCGCTGCCAGAATGAGTGTCCTGGACTACGCCCTCCTGGGGCTTATTGCCCTGGCGGTGTTCTTTGCTCTCCGGCAGATCAGACGGACCAAGGGCCGGTGCGGCGGGGCCTGCGGGCAATGCTCCGAAAACTGCCCTCACAGAAGATCGTAACAAAGAGAAACCGCCTCCGGCCCTTTTCTTGGGGCAGGAGGCGGTTTTTTGTCTGTTCTCTTGCCGGAACCGTCAGAATCCCAGCAGGATGCCCACCACCGCCGCGCAGGCGATGTAGGCGATGGGGTGGAGCTTGAACTTCTTGATGGCGGCGAACACCAGCACGAAGAACACCAGCTTCTTCAGGTCGAAAAGGTCCAGGATGGCCCCGGTCTGTTTATACAGCTCGGTGCGGAACATGGCCACCTGGGCCACGCTGAGGCCCGCCGCAACGATCAGCCCCGTCACGGCGGGACGCAGGCCGTAGAAGGCGGAATCCACCAGCTTGTTGCCACGGAACTTGGTCAGGTACATGGAGACGACAGACACGATGACCACCGAGGGCAGGACCTCCCCCAGGGTGGCGATGATCCCCCCGGGGATGCCGGCGATGGCGCAGCCCACATAGGTGGCCATGTTGATGCCGATGGGCCCCGGGGTGGACTCCGAGATGGCCACCATGTCGGTGATGAGGGAGGGGGGGAACCAGCCGGTGCTCTCCGACAGGTGCTGGAGGAAGGGGATGGTGGCCATCCCGCCGCCCACGGCGAAGATGCCGATCTGCAAGAACTCCCAGAAAAGCTGAAGGTAGATCATTTCCCGGTCCCTCCCTTCTTAGCAGTGAGGAAGGTCCGGATGCCGATGCCGATGAAGGCGCAGAGGATCACCAGGAGGATGGGGGAGAACTTGGTGAAGGCGCTGACCACAAAGGCGAAGGCGCAGATGAGGACGCAGGGGATGTCCTTGACCCCCTTCTTCCACATACTGAGGATGGCGTCCAGGATGAGGGCCACCACGCAGACCGAGATGCCGGCCAGGGCGTGGCGGACGTAGGGGTTCTCCTGGAATCCGCTGAGGAGGTAGTAGATGACGGTGATGATGAGGATGCAGGGGGAGACCACCCCCAGGGCGGCGGCCAGGGCCCCGGGGACCTTTTTGCGGTAGTAGCCGATGAACACCGCCACGTTGACGGCGATGATCCCCGGCAGGCCCTGGCTCAGGGCGTAGTAGTCCATGATGGTCTCCTCGTCCATCCACTGGCGGCTCTGGATGATCTCCCGCCGGAGGATGGGCAGCATGGCGTAGCCGCCCCCGAAGGTCACGGCACCCATGCGGAAGAACATGAGGTACATTTGCAGCAGTTCTGACATGGCGCAGGGTTCCTTTCGTTGATGATAGGGATGATCAGAAGCAGGCGATATTGCTGTCGGTGCGGGATTCAGTCCCCCCCACCAGCACGCCGTTGTCCAGGCGGACGATCATCTGGCCCCGGCCAAAGCTGGGGGTGGAAAGGTCGGAGCGGATGGCGTGCCCCCGGCGCTGGAGGGCCAGGGCCATGCTGGGATCGAAGCGGCTCTCCACCGTGACGGTGTTGTCCCGCATCCACTGCCAACGGGGAGCGTCCAGGGCCTGCTGGGGGTCCATGCCGAAGTCCACGTAGTTCATCACCACCTGGAGGTGCCCCTGGGGCTGCATATACCCCCCCATCACCCCGAAGGGCCCCACCGGGAGGCCGTCCTTCATGAGAAAACCGGGGATGATGGTGTGGTAGCTCCGCTTGCCGGGGAGGAGGCAGTTGGCGTCCTCTTTGTTGAGGGAGAAGTCGTGGCCCCGGTTCTGGAGGGAGACCCCGGTGCCGCTGACCACGATCCCCGAGCCGAAGCCCATGTAGTTGGACTGGATGTAGGAGACCATGTTCCCCTCCCCGTCGGCGCAGCAGAAGTAAACGGTGCCGCTCTTGGGGGGGACGCCGTGGGTGTAGACCTGGGCGGTCTCCCCCATCTCGGCGGCCCGCTTGGCCCCGTACTCGGGCCGGAGCAGGTCGTGGTAGTCGATCTCCATGTGGTCCGGGTCGGTGACGTACCGGAAGGCGTCGGCAAAGGCCATCTTCATGGCCTCCAGCTGGCGGTGGTAGGTCAGGATGTTCTCCTTTTCGGGGAAACTGAACTCCTTCAGGATGTTCAGCGCCATGAGGGCGGCGATACCCTGGCCGTTGGGGGGGATCTCACAGACCTGGTAGCCCCGGTAATCCACCGAGATGGGCTCCACCCACTTGGCCTCGTAGGCGGCCAGGTCCTCGTACCGGAGGTAGCCGCCGTATTTTTTGCTGTCGGTGTCGATCTGCTTGGCGATCTCACCCTTGTAGAAGTCGTCGGCCCCGGTAAAGGCGATGGACTCCAGGGTGTCAGCATGGTCAGGGAGGCAGATGAGCTCCCCGGCCTGGTAGGGGCGTTCCTGGGGGGCGAAGGTCCGGTACCACTCAGCGAACTCGGGGCCGGTGCAGACCTCCTTGTACTTCTTAAAGGCCCGCTGCCACATCAGCGCCAGGTTGGGGGCGCAGGGGTAGCCCTCCCGGGCGTAGCGGATGGCGGGGGCCATGG
>CANOCD010000059.1 GCA_947564495.1 uncultured Angelakisella sp.
GGACCTGGGGATGAAGGAGGAGAACCTCCGCCTGCGGGATCACGCCCAGGAGGAGCTGTCCTTCTACTCCAAGGCCACCACCGACTTCGAGTACCGGTTCCCCTTTGACTGGGGGGAGCTGTGGGGCATCGCCGACCGCACCGACTACGACCTGACCCAGCATCAGGACCACTCGGGGAAGAGCCTGGAGTATTTCGACCAGGAGACGAACGAGAAGTACATCCCCTATGTCATCGAGCCCTCTTTGGGGGCGGACCGGGTGGCCCTGGCCTTCCTCTGCGACGCCTACGACGAGGAGGAGCTGGAGGGGGGGGACACCCGGACGGTGCTGCGGTTCCATCCCGCCCTGGCCCCCTACAAGGCGGCGGTGCTGCCTCTCTCCAAGAAGCTGGGGGAGCCCGCCCGGGCCATCTTCCAGCGGCTGGCCAAGAAGTTTATGGTGGATTACGACGAGGCCGGGGCCATCGGCCGGCGGTACCGCCGCCAGGACGAGATCGGCACCCCCCTCTGCGTCACCTACGACTTCGATTCGGAGAACGACGGCTGCGTCACCATCCGGGACCGGGACACCATGGCCCAGGTGCGGCTGCCTGTTGATCAGCTGGAGAGCTACATCGCTGAGAAGATCGCCTTCTGATCCAGGGGGACTCCCGTCAGACATCAAACAAAAAGGCCAGGACTGCCACGGGGCGGCCCTGGTCTTTTTTTGTCGTTTGCCGGGGGGGCAGGGGAGTTCTTACTCCTTGGGTTCCTCGTTGACCACGGGGGCGTCGGGGGCGTTCTTCCGGACGCTCTCGATGCCGTTGAGGCAGGAGGCTTTGGCCTTGTAGCCCTCGGAGGCGGCGATGATCTCACCGTTGCGGGCCTTGAGGCGGAAGCGGAACTCGCCGGCCTTATCCACATAGACCTCGAACTTGGGGTTGGTGACGGTCTCGAAGCCCTCCACGGTCTGGTCCTCCAGCTTGGCGGCCACGGCGTTTTTCCGGACGCTTTCGATGCCGGCGCTGCAGGCCCGCATGGTGGTGTAGACCTCCGAGGTGGCGATGACTTCGCCGTTGCCGGCTTTCAGGTTGAACTTGACTCCGGATTTGACGGTTTTGACTACGAACTTGCCCATGATGAGATACCTCCTGTTTTTTGTTGGTGGGGGTGGCAAAAACGCTGGTTTTAGTATAGCAGGGGACAGGGGAGTCTGTCAATGAAAAGGGGCGAAAAAAGGGGAAAAACGGGGGTAAGTTGGGGAAAAGGCGGGTCTTCGGCCGGGACCCCCGGGGGACCCGGCTCCGGGGCGGGCGGGCCCGGGCCTCCCGATCTTTCCCCGGGGGCCCCGGAGGAAAAATTTTCCGCCCTTTGTGGGCGGTTCTTGGCAGGACTTTTACGATTTTGTAAATTCTATTTTTCCCCCGTTGACGTATAACATATAGCGTGCTATATTTAATAGGCACATTTTTTGACGGGAGGGAAGTTCGACATGATGGGGAACAGCGATTGGCTGTTTACCGAACGGCTACAGGGGGCCATGGAGTTCCTGCGGCTCTACCGGCTGCTGCACCACGCCATGCAGCAGGGGGTGGACCAAGCCCTGCGGGAGATGGGGATCGACCTCACCTCCGCCCAGCTGGACGCCCTGATCTGCGTGGCCCGGGGCTGCGGGGGGCCGGTGAACCAGCGGGACATCGAGGAGGAGCTGCACCTCTCCAACCCCACCGTCACCGGCATCCTCAAGCGGATGGAGCGGAAGGGCTTCATCACCCGGGCGGTGGGCAGCCGGGACCGAAGGTACCGGGAGGTCCGCCTCACCGAAAAGTGCGTCCGCCTGGGGGAACGGCTCCACCCCAACGCCGAGGCCATGGTGGAGCGGATGTTCCGGGGCTTTACCCCCGGGGAGTTCAACGCCCTCAACCAGATGCTCCAGCGCCTGTTGGAAAACTGCGGGCAGATCCGGGAGGAGGAAAGCCTGCCGGAGAAACCCGCCGCCGTCACCGTATCTTAGAAAATCGTGGAGGAAAACGTCTTATGAGAAAGGATCGCCACTTTATCCGTATCACCGCCGCCGCTGCGGGGGCCCTGCTGGTCCTTGCCGCCTGCGGGGGCCCCGCCCTGCCTGCCGAAGGGAACCAGGGGGGTGTCCAGGCCATCGAGGTACATACCACCTCCGCCGGGCGGGGGACCATCGACCGGCAGACCGAGTTCGTGGGCCGGGTGGAAGCCTCGGAGAGCATCAAGGTCTACGCCACCTCCCAGGCCAAGGTCCTGGAGACCTACGTGGCCCCCGGGGAGTATGTGGAGAAGGGCCAGCTCCTCTTTGAGCTGGACACCGAGAACCTGGAGACCATGGCCGAGACCGCCCGCCTCCAGTACGAGGCCGCCGTCTCCGGCAGCAACACCACCATCATCCAGACCAAGAGCGCCTATGACAGCGCCGGGGATATGTACTCCACCCTGAAGGACAACCGGGACGCCCTGGAGAGCGCCCTGGACCGGGCCCGGGACGCCTACACCCGGGCAAAGACCGCCTGGGAGGCCCTCCCCGCCGGCCAGATGGAGGCGGAGATCAATAACCCCGAGACCACGGAGGAGCGCAGGGAAGAGCTGAAGACCCAGTTGAACGGGCTCCTTCTTACCGATGAAACGACCCAGACAGCCAAGAGCGGTCTGGACGCCGCCCTGGCGGCTTATAATCAAGCCAACAACGCCTACATCCAGAACTACGACGCCCTGGACGAGCAGGTGGACAGCGCCCGGAAGAACCTGGTCAACGCCCGGAACACCTATAAGAACACCAAGGGGGACGAGGACGAGGGGATCACCGGGACCATCCAGAGCCAGATCGACCTGGCCAAGATCAGCTACGACAACGCTTTGAAGGCCCTGAACGAGGCCAAGGTCTACGCCCCGGTCTCCGGCATCGTCTCGGCCAAGAACGTGGGGGTCAGCGACATGGTCTCCCCCGGGGCCCCGGCTTATGTCATCGACCAGGAGGGGGCCGCCCCCATGATCTCCTTCAACCTCTCCGAGGACGGGGCCAACGCCCTGACCGTGGGCTCCCCGGTGACCGTGGTCTACAACGGCCAGGAGTTCCCCGCCCGGATCACCGAGCTTTCCAACGCCGCCAACCCCCAGACCGGCCTCTTTGCCGCCAAGGCCCAGACCGATTCCCCCCTGGGGACCAGCCGCTCCGGCGGGGTGGTGAAGGTGAAGGCCAGCACCGCCAAGGCGGAGGACGCCCTGCTCCTCTCCCTGGACCTGGTGGAGTATGACGGCAACCAGCCCTACGTCTACGTCTACCGGGACGGCAAGGCGGTCCGGGTGGACCTTGCCACCGGCATCTCCTCCGCCGAGGAGATCGTCATCCTCTCCGGCCTGTCGGCGGAGGACCAGATCATCACCACCTGGCACCCGGACCTGAAGGACGGGGCCGACGTCGTCCTTGCCCAGTGAGGACAGAAGGGGGAATTTGATGTTTTCCATCCCAAGATTTTCCATCAAGAGGCCGGTGTGCATCTTCATCTGCGTCCTGAGCCTCATCGTGTTCGGCACCTCCTCGGTGTTCCAGATGCCTTTGGAATCCACCCCGGAGATCGAGATGCCCGTTCTGATGATCATGACCCCCTACTACGGGGCCTCCCCGGAGGAGATCGACCGGTCGGTGACCGACCGGGTGGAGACCGCTTTGGCCACCATCTCGGAGGTGGACTCCACCACCTCCATGTCCATGGAGAACATGGGCATCACCGTCCTCCAGTTCTACTACGGGGTGGACATCGACAAGAAGTACCAGGACGTCACCTCGGCCCTGGCCATGCTCCAGCTCCCCGATGACGCCCAGGACCCCACCATCATCGAGATGAACATGAGCGCCATGAACAGCAGCATCATGTCCCTTTCGGTGGAGGCCAACGCCGGGTCCGACCTGAAAAACTACATCGAGGACAATATCATCCCCGAGCTGGAGCGGATCGAGGGGGTCTCCGACGTCTCGGTCTTCGGCGGCGCCCGCCAGTACATCCAGGTGCTGCTGGACGAGAACAAGATGACCCAGTACGGCCTCACCATGCAGGCGGTCAGTAACGCCATCGCCACCGCCGAGTTCGAGCTGACCATGGGTTCCCTGGACCGGGGGAACATCACCGTGGACCTCACCGGCAGCCAGAAGATCATCAATTACCGGACCATCGAGACGGTGCCGGTCACTCTGGCCAGCGGAGACGTCATCCACGTCTCGGACGTGGCCCAGGTCATCATGGCCGACGAGGAGGAGACCTCCTACAGCCGGCGCAACGGCCTGGACGCCATCTCCCTTTCGGTGACCAAGGAGCAGAGCGGCAACACCGTTGACATCTGCCAGCAGATCAAAAAAGAGGTGGAGCGCCTCAACGCCAGCGGCCTGGGCCTCACCCTGGAGATCACCTACAACAGCGGCGAGGAGATCATGGACAATATAAGGCAGGTGGTCCTCAGCCTGGTGGAGGGCCTGGCCATCGCCGTGGTGGTGCTGTGGATGTTCCTGGGGGAGTGGAAAGCCTCGGCCATCGTGGCCATCTCCATGCCCCTGTCGGTGCTCACCGCCCTCATCCTCATGTCCTTCCTGGGCATGACCATCAACATGATGTCCCTGGGCGGCCTGGTCATCGGCATCGGGATGCTGGTGGACAACTCCATCGTGGTCATCGACAGCTGCTTCAAATCCACCCGGGATATGGGGGGGACCTCCTTCCGGGAGAAGGTGGTGAAGGGGGCGGAGCTGGTCACCAGCTCGGTCATCGCCTCCACCCTGACCACCGTGGTGGTCTTCCTGCCCATCGCCATGATCGAGGGCATCTCCGGCCAGCTGTTCCACGACGTGGCCTACACCATCGTCTTTTCCCTCACCGCTTCGCTGATGAGCGCCGTCACCCTGGTGCCCCTGCTCTTCGTCCAGCTCCAGCCCCGGGAAAAGACTGACTTCATCGCCTACCGGATCATGGCCAAGGTGGAGGAGCGGTACGGGGCGGTCATCGCCAAGCTCCTCCACAAGCGGAAGCTGGTGGTCTCCGCCGCCGTCCTGATGCTGGTGCTGGCGGTGGTCCTCTTCGCCATGGTGCCCCAGGAGCTGATGCCCAGCATGAGCAGCGGCAGCATCAACCTGGAGGTCTCCACCAAAAGCGGGCTGAACCTGGAAAGCACCAACGAGATCATGGCCCAGCTGGAGGAGATGGTGAGCCGCCACCCCGACGTGGAGAGCTACTCCATGAGCGTGGGCAGCGGCGGGGGGATGATGGGGACCAGCGCCGCCTCCATCCGGGTCACCCTGAAGGAGGACGCCGCCCTTTCCGACGAGGAGTTCGTCCAGGAGATCCGGGACCAGTCCAAGGCGGTGCCCAACTGCTCTGTCGAGGTCTCGGCCAACGACATGATGTCGATGCTCTCCTCCCAGAACGTGGACATCACCCTCCAGGGGCCGGACCTGACCGCTCTGGAGACCACCGCCGAGGAGCTCCGGGGGCTCATGGCCGCCATGGCGGAGTTTGACAGCGCCACCACCAGCCTTTCCAACGGCGCCCCCCGGGCGGAGATCGTGGTGGACCCCATCCTGGCCGCCTCGGCCCGGATGACCCCCATGGCGGTGCTGGGCTCGGTGCGGAGCCAGCTCACCGGCATCGAAGCCATGACCATCCAGGACGGGGAGACGGAATATTCGGTAAAGGTGGAGCTCCCCAAGGACCGGTTCGTGGATGTCAGTGACCTTTACGGCATGATGATCGACACTCCCACGGGGGGCAAGGCGGCTCTCACCGATATGGCGGAGATCGTCTACACCGAGGCCCCGGCCTCTATCACCCGCCAGGACGGGGACTACCAGGTCACCGTCACCGGCACCCCCCACATGGGGAGCAACGTGAGCCAGCTGACCGCCAAGGTGCTCGAGGCGGTGGAAAACCAGATGGAGCTCCCCGCCGGGGTAGAGGTGGCCCAGGGCAACATGATGGACATGATGATGGAGGAGTTCGCCCTCATCTGGAACGCCCTGCTGGTGGCTCTCTACCTGGTGTTTGCCGTGATGGCCATCCAGTTCGAGTCCCTGCGGTTCCCCGTTGTGGTCATCATCTCCATCCCCTTTGCCATGGTGGGTTCCTTCCTGGGGCTGGCCATCACCGGGTCGTCGGTGAACATGACCTCTCTGCTGGGGCTGGTGATGCTGGAGGGCATCGTGGTGAACAACGCCATCGTGCTCATCGACTATGTGAACGTTCTTCGCCGGGAGGACGGGGTGGAGATCCACGAGGCTCTGGTCCGGGCGGGGAAGATGCGGCTGCGGCCCATCCTGATGTCGACGCTGACCACTGTTGTGGGGCTGATCCCCATGGCGGTGGGGTCCGGGGTCGAGATGATGGAGAGCATGGCCATTGTGGTCATTGGCGGGCTTATCATGTCTACTTTGCTGACGCTGATCTTGATCCCGACGTTCTATTTGATCTTTGACAAGGAGGATCGGAAGCGGAGGAAGGAGGAGAAGCGGGCGAGGCGGGCGGCCAAGAAGGAGGCCAAGGCCAACGCCAGCGCAAGCTAACAATCGAGACAGGCAAAGTTTAGGGCCGCCCTTTTCAAAGGGCGGTAGGTCCAGGGCGACGCCCTGGTCGCTCCCCGCAGGGAGCGAAATACTCCTGGGCGGTGGCGGTTTGTACGGATGTATGGACCGGACCGCTGACCGAACGACCAAACTAAAACGGGCCTATCAAAACCAGGCCGCAGGAAAAAACAACGAAGCCGGGAAAGGGTCGCAAGTTACCCTTCCCCGGCTTCTTTTTCTCGAAGTGACAACCTGCGGCCGGTAACGAGACTGTACCCACACTCAGCCGCAGGAGCGCCCCTCGCTTTCGGTTTGTAGTCACTGCCCTTCCGGACAGGCCCCGGCTGGGGCCGAATCCGGAACGTGCTGGGCTGTG
>CANOCD010000060.1 GCA_947564495.1 uncultured Angelakisella sp.
CGCAGGAAGTCATTGATAAAATAAGGATTCCCATGTCCGCTCATTGGGGAGAAAGCCCGGTCAGGCAAAGGATGATCCCTACAAGGCAAAGAACGCCGCCCATAAGCACGGGGAAAAAGCCCGGCCCCGGCTGGCTTTCCAGTTTTGTGACAAACCCCATGGACCATCCGCCCCATACAAAGGCCCCGCCTAAAAGGGTGAACAGAGCGCCGGGAATGGTATTGCCTTTTAACATGATCTCACTCCTTCAAAGATCGGGAATACAGGCCGCATTCCCGATCCCGTCGTCCGTTTTCTGGTCAGGCCAGATCCAGTTCCGCAATAATGGTGTCATACTTTGTCTGTTCGGTTTTGACAAAGTCCGCAGTTTCTTGGGCGCTTAGATAGGAATCGTCAAACCCTTTGGTGGCCAGGATGTTCTTCAAAGTTTCCGAATCAGAAGCGGCCTTGATCGCCTGCTCCAAAGCGGCGCGTACATCCTCGGGGGTGCCGTTGGGAACACCAAAAGCAGCCCAGCCCTGAAAGCTGACTTCATATCCTTGCTCCTTAGCGGTAGGGATGTCCGGGTAGGTGGTGGATCGCTCGGCGCTAAGCAGAGAAAGGACTTTTAAGTCACCGCCCTCTCCAATGTTTGCGGCAGCCTCGCCGGGGGCAATGCTGGCGGCCATAATATTGTTGCCGAGCAAAGCGGTGATCGCAGCCGAAGAACCCTCAAAGGGGACATGGGAGAACTGTACCTTTGCAACACTCTCCAGGGCTTTAGCGGCCATGTAAAAATTAGAGCCCGCGCCTGGGTTGCCAATGGTGACCGTGCCGGGGTTTTCCGCAGCGTAGGTGATAAACTCCTCCAGGGTGGACCAGGGAGCATCGGCCCGCACCACGATAGAGGCGGGCATCACCATCACGCGGCCCAGCATCTGGAAATCATCGGAGGAAACGTCGGTCATCCCCAGCCCTTTCAGGAAGGTTGACTCCACCGGGATGTAGGTGACTGTGTAGCCGTCAGCGGCGGCGTCACGACCCTCGGAAAGGCCCACCGCGCCGGCGGCGCCGGTTTTGTTGGTAACAACGACAGGAACGCCCAATGTATTCTGCATCTCGGCCGCGACCGCCCGACTGACCGTATCAGCGGCTCCACCGGCCGAATATTCACAGATCACAGTGATCTGCTTTTCCGGGTACTTGCCGGCTGGCGCGGAACTTCCCGCCTCGGGGGCCGGGCTGTTGCCGGAGGGTGCTGCAGGGGTGCTGCCGCCGCCATTGCCACCGCCGCAGGCGGTCATGGCGGCCACCATCAGAGCGGCCAGTGTAAATGAGATCAGTTTTTTCAATTTCATAGTTCCTTCTCCTTTTTTGATGATTTTTATAGAAAGGGGTCTATGCTCACTCTATTATTTCCCGATCCTTCCCAGATCGGTCAAATTCCCCTCCCCGTCAAAGGGAAGGTCCATAAGCTCGCTCTCCCGCTCCAGATAGGGGCACTCCTCGATCTGGGGGAGGTACTGCTCCGAAAGGTAGATATGCTCGATCTCCATGGAGTTGGAGATCCGCACCAGCCGGGGACCCTGGGGACCTGCCCCGGTGCAGGTCCGCAGGCAGACCTGGATGGCCTCCCGGTCATTTCGCAGCACCATGGGGATGCGGACGTTCTCGATGACGGTGGAGGTGATGACGTTGGGGTAGGTCTGCTCGAAATCCATCTTCTCGAAGAACCGCCGGGTGGTGGCGTGGGCCATGCCGCAGCCGGTGCCGTTGCTGTGGCTCTCCGGGCTCAGGTCCAGCATCGCCACCCGCTGGGAGCGGAGGCCGCCGCTGGCGTAGGGGGTAACAAAGGTCCCGGTGATGTTGGCGTCCATCCCCCCGCCGGAAAAGTTCTTGCCGATGGTGTCCACCACCAGCACCTCGCATTCCGGCACATAGATGCGGGGAAGGAGGGCCATGGCTTTGGCCAGATACTCGGGTTCTTTCTTGGGGATCTCCTCCCGGTCCAGGACCACCACCTCGGCGGTGTGGTCAAAGGCGTTTTCCAGGATGCCCACCCCGAAGAGGACCGGCAGGGCGTTCAGCACCGTGGAGCCGAAAAGCTGGATGTTCTTGGCCATGTTCTGGAAGCCTTCCCTGTGGCAGTGGTCCGCCCCCGCCTGTTTTCCCAGGCCGATGGCCATCATCTTCATCAGGCCGCTTTCGCAGGGCCCCCGGAAGCAGGTATGGGCCTTGACACGGTTACAGACGATGACCCCGTCGGCCTGGGCGGCGTCCCGGCTCATAAAGACCTCCGCCCCCTCGGCGTTGCGCCCGGCGGAGACCACCTCCATGCTGGAGCGGATGGGACAGCCTGCCGACTCCTCGGTGATCCCCAGTCCCGCCAGTACCTCCCGCTGGCCCTGGGCGGTGGCCCCGCCGTGGCTGCCCATGGCGGCCACCAGAAAGGGCTCGGCCCCCAGGCTCCGGACAAAGGCGACCAGGGTCCTCAGGATCAGGGGGATGTTTTGGATGCCCCGGCTCCCCGCCGTGATGGCGATCTTCATCCCCGGCCTGATCTTCTCCGCCGCCCCGGCCCGGGCCAGCTGCTCCAGGATGTGCTCCGGCAGCCGCTCCGCCGGGATGTGGTCGTCCGGGAACCGCTGGCGGACCCGGACCACCTTGGGGACGGGGACTTCCCGGAGCAGGCCGCTTACCACTCCGCCCATGCTCTGCGCCTCCTTGTTTTGCTATGTTGGCTTTATTCTAACGGTTTTCTCCCGCCGTTTCTATTCGCAGAATCAATGAATTTGGAATATTGTTTTTATTGTTTCCGATATTCTTTCACATATTTGAAATATTTATTTCAAATACACCCGATATTATTTCACAATTTGAAACCAAATTTCGCCACCCCCCATCCCCCGCAAAAAAAGGCATCCCCCGGCCAAACAGGCCAAGGGATGCCAACAACGCTCTTCTTTTTACGGAAACCGCTCCGGGAGGCGGTACTGCTTCATCTTGCGCCAGAGGGTGGTCTTGCTGATGCCCAGCTCCTCGGCGGTATCCCCCCGGCTGCCGTTGTTCCGGGAAAGGGCCTCCATGATCCGGAGGGCCTCCCGGGGGAGGGCCCGCTCCGCCTCCGGGCCCGGGGCGGCCCCCTGGGGATAGAGGCTCTGGAGCAGCCCCTGGACGTAGCTGTCCCGCACCGTCCGGGCGGGGGCGGAAAGGGCTACCCGCTCCAGAAAGGTCTGAAGCTGGATGTAGTTCCCCGGCCAGGGGTACTCCAGCAGCAGCTTCCGGGCCTCCTTGGTAAGGACCACGTACCGGCCGAACTTCCCCACGCAGTCGTCCAGGCACATATCGATGGCTTGGTTCAGGTCCCCGGGCCGGGTCCGCAACGGGGGCAGCTCCAGGACCATGGGGGAGAGGAGATAGTACAGCTCCGGCAGGAAGTCTCCCGCCGCCATCCGGTCCGAAAGGCTCCCCGCCAGGGAGGCCAGCACCCGGACCGTCACCGGCTGGGGCAGGGCCTCGTCCCGGAGCTGGACCACCCCCTCCCGGAGCAGCCGGCAGAGGACGTGCTGCCCTGGCAGGGCCAGGCGGTCCACCCCCTCCAGGTAGAGGGTGCCGCCGTAGGCGTTGGCGGCGGCCTGGGCTAGGTCGTCCTGCCCCGCCCCGCAGTGGAAGGTGACAAAGGGGCCCTCGGCGCAGGGGCTGGCGTTGTGGATGCTCTGGGCAAAGAGGCTCTTGCCGCTGCCCGCCTCTCCCTGGATCAGCACCGGCAGGCGGGTCTGGGCAAAGGCCCGGGCCATCTTCACCACCGGGCCCATCTCCCGGCCGGCGTGTTTCACGTCCTCGAACCGGCCGTGAGCCAGGTAGCGGTGAAGGCGGTAGTGCTCCTGCCGGGCCCGGACCTCCTGGCGCTGGAACTTTTTCATCTCGTAAAAGGCAAAGACGATGCCCTCCACCATGTCGGCCCCGGTGACCGGCGTCATGGAGGCCACCACGTCGATGCCGCAGAGGTTCAGCAGGGGGAAGTAATACTCCTGCTGCCCCCGGAGGGCCTCCTCCCAGACCTCGGCGTCCTCCTGGCCCAGGAGCCAGGCGGCGTTCTTCCCCACCAGCTCCCGCCGCTCCCGCTCCAGGAGCTTTACCGCGATGTCGTTGACCTGGAGGATGTTCCCCTCCGGGTCCATCTCCATGATGCCGTTGAAGGAGCAGTCCAGCAGGGCCTGGAGATGGGCGGTGTTCCGACGCTCGCTGTCGGCGGCGTGGCCGGCGCTCCGGGCCTCCCGAAGGGCCGCCCGGATGGAGTCCTCCGTCCCCTCGAAAAAGAGGGTCCGCAGCCCCTGGCTTTGGCAGAGGGCGCAGACATAGTCGCCCCCCAGGATGACGTCCATCCCCTCGGCGGAGGCCCGGGCCACGCAGGCGTCCAGCTCCCCGGGGGCGTTGCCGAAGTAGGTGTGCAGCTCCACCCCCAGCACCTCGGCCAGGCCGCTGACGTCCCCGATCATATTGGGGAAGGTGACCAGCCCCACACGGGGACGGGGCAGGCCGGGGACCAGCCCCTTGGCCCGGTGGAGGAGGAGGGCGATCTCCTGGCCGGTGAGGCGGATCTCCACCAGGGGGAAGTCGGTGGCGTCCCGGATGAACAGCGCCTGGCGGCCCCGGGCCACCAGGATGTCCGCCCGCTTCTGCCGGCATTCCTCCAGGACCCGGGGCAGCTCCTCGGTGGTGGTCCACCGGGCCAGGACCACCTCCAGCCCCAGCTCCCCGGCGATGCGCCGGGCGGGCTCTACCATCTCTTTTCTGGGCAGGATGAGGGCGAAACGGGCCATGGCTCTCCCTCCTCGCCCTTACAGGAAGCGGAACAGGTTCAGTCCCACCGACTCGTCCAACTGGCGCTCCACCGTGCCGTCGATGACCCGGATGACCATCTCGCAGGTGGCGCTGACGGTGGCGCTGTTCAGGTGCCCGCCAAAGACCTTTCCTTCCCGGTCCCCGGCGCTCATGTGGAGGTGAGCGTAGAATTTGCCGTCCTGGGTGGTCACCGTCCCGGTGAGGGAGACGATCTCATAGGCCCCGGTGAATCGGTTGGAGTGGTATTGCTTCTCGGCGGTATCAAAGACCCCCACGGTGAAGTCGTTCACCGCCCCCAGGGCCTCCACCGAGGCCAGGCGGATGCCTTCCTTTTCCGCCACCAGCCGCAGCTCCTGGATGATCTCCTCCCCGGGGTCCATCCGGACGATGACGGTATCTTTGAATCTTCTGTAGTCCATGGTATAAGTCCTCCGTTTATTTGAATTTGTTTCCATTATACCCTTGCCTTGAGAAAAAGTCCATAGTATAATGAAATATAATTTATCATATGTTTCAAATTACGCAAATCAAATGAAACAAAACCCCGGTCCATAAAAACATGAGCCGGGGCTGCGAAAAGGAGGATCTTTCTATGCGTGTCTTTTATGAGGAGCTCCGCCAGACCCTGGAGCGCATCCTGCTGGCCCACGGCGTCTCCCCGGAAAACGCCGCCCCCGCTGCGGAAAACTACGCCCAAAACAGCCTGGACGGGGTGTACAGCCACGGGGTGAACCGTTTCCCCCGGACCATCAGCTACCTGGACCGGGGCCTGGTGGACGGGAAAGCCCGCCCCGCCCTCCTTGCCTCCTTCGGCGCCCTGGAGCGGTGGGACGGCAGGCTGGGCCTGGGGAACGTCAACGCCCGGCTGATGATGGACCGGGCCATCGCCCTGGCCAAGGAGCAGGGGATGGGCCTGGCGGCCATCCAGAACACCAACCACTGGATGCGGGGCGGGACCTTCGGCTGGCAGGCGGCGGAGGCCGGGTGCCTGGGATTCTGCTGGACCAACACCATGCCCAACACCCCGGCCTGGGGCGGCAGAGACAACCGTATCGGCAACAACCCCTTCGTCATCGCCATCCCCCAGAGCGGCGGGGCCCACCTGGTGCTGGATATGGCCATGACCCAGTTCGCCTACGGCAAGGTGGAGCAGGCCGCCATGAAGGGGGAGACCCTCCCCGTCCCCGGGGGCTACGACAAGGACGGGGAACTGACCACCGACCCGGCGGCCATCCAGAGCGGGGGGCGGCACCTGACCATCGGCTACTGGAAGGGCAGCGGCCTTTCCCTGGCCCTGGACCTGGCGGCGGCGGTGCTCTCCGGGGGGAACACCGTCACTGACATCGGGAGGAAGTACCGGGACGAGATCGGGCTTTCCCAGGTGTTCCTGGCCATCGACCCGGAAAAGTTCCAGAGCCCGGCCCTTGCCGACGACGCTATCCGCCGGGTGGCGGAGGACATCCGGGCTTCGGTCCCGGCCCGGGAGGGGCAGGCCATTACCTATCCCGGCGAACGGACCCTGGAGACCCGGCGGCGGAATCTTCGGGAGGGAATCCCGGTCTTGGATGAGGTCTGGGGGCGGATACAGGCGTTGGAGCGGGGTTGATCGAGGGGGGAAGCACGGTCGGGGCGAAAGACAGGCCAAGAGAAAGGGCCCAGCGCAAGATGATGCGCTGGGTCCTCTGTTTGTATAACGAAAACCACTCGCTAAGCTCCTGATACCGGTAGCGAAAGAATATGGCGGTTGCCTCCTCCAACCCCGGCCCGCAGGCCGCTTGCCCGAAGGGCTCCGCCGGAGGCACCAAAATCGTTCCATCCCCCGGCCCGCAGGCCGCTTGCCCGAAGGGCTCATCCCCGCCCGCAGGCGGGGATTCCCTATCGGCCAACCGGAAGGAGGCCGCCAACGCCCACGCAAATCTAAGTGGAAACGCCAAGCCAAGCCGCCAGTACAGCCCCCGCCGCCACAGCGTGTTAGTAGGGGACGGCGCAGAAACCGTTCAGCAGTTAGGAAAGCGGACCGCACAGCCCCCAGCCACACAGGCGGCGGCGTTAGAACATCCGCCCAAGGCCGACGCCTTTGG
>CANOCD010000061.1 GCA_947564495.1 uncultured Angelakisella sp.
GCAGCTGTTCGGGACCCTCCCCGGCGACGTGGACCTGGATGACGTCAGAACGGAGCGGCTGGGATGACGCTTTTTATAGCCACACCCCTCCCTCCAAAACGGGGAGGGGACCTTTTTTTACCTCTTTGACCCCCTGGGAACCGTGGTTCTTCTGTTGACAAAATGGCCTCTAACCATTATAATAAATTTGTCACTATTTTACAAAAAGCGTAAAGCCTGCCAGAGAAAAAAGGCACGGTCATTTTCTTTGCCGTCCCACCCTTTCTCTTGCTTTCTTTTGCGCTTTTTGGTCTGTGACGGCGCCCGGGAGGCCGGGGGTTTTTCCTGAATTACATAAAAGCAAGAGGTGCAGAGAGATGAGGAGTATCCGCAAAAAGATCACCATCTGCCTAATGGCCACTGTGGTCATCGCCCTGGTCCTGGTGGGCTCGGTGAGCATTGCCCTGAACTACCGCAACACCGTCTCCACGGTGGACCGGATGCTGAGCGAGACCGCCGTGCTGGCGTCGGACCGCATCAGCCAGGAACTGATCGCCTACAAAAACGTCGCCATGGACACCGGCTGTGTCCCTGAGCTTTCCGACCCTGACGTCCCGGTGGAGGAGAAGCGGGCCGTCATCGAGGAGCGGGTGACCATGCACGGCTTCCAGCGGGGCAACGTCATCGGCGCCAACGGCATCAGCGTCTTTGACGGCAAGGACTATTCCGACCGGGAGTATGTCCAGCAGGCCATGAAGGGCAACGTCTATGTCTCGGAACCCCTGGTGAGCAAGATCACCGGGGAGCTCTCCATCATGGTGGCCGCCCCAATCCACGCCGGGGGGAGCAACAGCGGCCGGATCACCGGGGTGGTGTACTTCGTCCCCCCGGAGACCTTCCTCAACGACATCGTCTCCTCCATCCGGGTCAGCGAGAACTGCCGGGCCTACATGATCAACAAGAACGGTGACACCATCGCCGACACCACCCTGGAGACCATCACCACCCAGAACATCGAGCGGGAGGCCCAGAGCGATCCCTCTTTGAAGGAGCTGGCCGCCATCCACAGCGAGATGCGCCAGGGCAAAAACGGCTTTGGCGGCTACAACACCGCCGAGGGCCCCCGGTACACCGCCTACGCCCCGGTGGAGGGCACCGACGGCTGGAGCGTCGCCGTCACCGCCATGAAGAAGGACTACCTCACCGACACCTACGTGGGCATCCTCCTCAACGTGCTGGTGATGGTGGCCGCCTGCCTGGCCTCCATCGTGGTGGCCCTGAAGCTCTCCAGCAACATCAGCGTCCCCATGCGGGCCTGCGCCGAGCGGATGAAGCTGCTGGTCCAGGGGGATCTTTCCACCCCCGTTCCCCAGTCCGCCGGCAAGGACGAGACGGCGGTGCTGACCGGGTCCACCGCCGACATGGTCCAGGGGCTCAACACCATCATCGGGGACATCAACTACCTCCTCACCGAGATGTCCCGGAAGAACCTGGACATCCGGTCCTCCCACCGGGACGCCTATGTGGGCGGGTTCCAGAACATCCTGACCTCCATGCGAAGCCTGAAGGTCTCCCTCAGCGACACCATGCGCCAGATCAACGCCTCCGCCGGGGAGGTCTCCGCCGCCAGCGGCCAGGTCTCCGACGGGGCCCAGACCCTCAGCCAGGGGGCCATGGAGCAGGCCAGCGCCGTGGAGGAGCTGGCGGCCACCATCAGCGACATCTCCAACAGCGCCCGGCAGACCGCCAAGGCTGCCGAGGAGGCCGGGGGCTTCGTGGGCCAGGCCGGCGCCCAGCTGGGCACCAGCGTGGAGTACGTCAAGGAGCTCAACGCCGCCATGGAGAAGATCTCCCGGTCCTCCCAGGAGATCTCCAAGATCATCTCCGCCATCGAAAACATCGCCTTCCAGACCAACATCCTGGCCCTTAACGCCGCCGTGGAGGCCGCCCGGGCCGGCGCCGCCGGCAAGGGATTTGCCGTGGTGGCCGACGAGGTCCGCAACCTGGCCAGCAAGTCGGACGAAGCCGCCAAGTCCACCAAGGAGCTCATCGAGGGTTCCATCACCGCCGTGGACCAGTGCGGCCAGGTGGTGGAGCGGGTCACCGCCTCTTTGGAGCAGACCAGTGTCTACGCCGGCCACGTGGTCACCCAGGTGGACATCGTGGTCTCGGCCATCGAGAACCAGACCAACGCCATCGCCCAGGTCACCGAGGGCGTCAACCAGATCTCCTCGGTGGTCCAGACCAACTCGGCCACCGCCCAGGAGAGCGCCGCCGCCAGCGAACAGCTTTCCGCCGAGGCCGAGAGCCTGAAGCGCCTGGTGGAGCAGTTCACCCTGGCCAGCGACTAAGCCCCATCCTTTGCAAAAACAGCCGCCCCCGCGGAAACGTCCGGCGTTCCCGCAGGGGCGGCTTCTTTTCTGTTTTCGGGGGCCGTTATACCCCAAGGACCCGGACTACCTCCTGGATGACCTCCACCGGCTTCTGGCCCTTTTGGGGGCGGACGGTGAAGTAGGGCTTGGACCCGCCGCTGACCATCACCCGGCCCCGCATGGCCTGGGTGAGGGCCACCACCCGCTCCATGGGCGGGGGGCCCTCGGTGAAGAAGAGGAGGTTGGGACCCCGCTGGCTGATCTCCCGGACCCCCAGCTGGGCCGCCCCGTTGCGGAGAAGGGCGATCTCCAATAGGCCCGCCACTGAGGCCGGGGGCTCCCCGAACCGGTCGATGAGCTCGTCCATCACGTCCAGGTAGTCCTCCTGGGTGTCGATGGAGGCGATCTTCTTGTAGATGTCGATGCGCTGGCTCCGGTCTGCGATGTAGCTTTCGGGGATGTGGGCCTCGATCTGGACGTCCACCAGGCACTGGGCCTTCTTCTTCACCGGCTCCCCCTTCTCCTCGCTGATGGCCTCGGCCAGGAGCTTGAGGTAGAGGTCGTAGCCCACCGCCTCCATATGGCCGTGCTGCTGGCTGCCCAGGATGTCCCCGGCCCCCCGGATCTCCAGGTCCCGCATGGCGATGCGGAAGCCGGAGCCGAAGGCGGTGAACTCCCGGATGGCCTCCAGCCGCTTCTCCCCCACCTCGGTGAGGACCCGCCCCCGGCGGAAGGTGAAGTAGGCGTAGGCCCGGCGGCTGCTCCGGCCCACCCGGCCCCGGAGCTGGTAGAGCTGGGAAAGGCCCATGCAGTCGGCGTCCTCGATGATGAGGGTGTTGCAGTTGGGGACGTCGATGCCCGCCTCGATGATGGTGGTGCAGACCAGGACGTCGATCTCCCGCTCCAGAAGCTGCCGCCAGATCTCCGAAAGCTCGTCCTCCCCCATCTTGCCGTGGGCGGTGCGGATCACCGCCCCGGGGAGCTTTTCCCCCAAGCGGGCGGCGCAGCCCTGGATGGAATCCACCCGGTTGTGGAGGTAGAACACCTGTCCCCCCCGGCGAAGCTCCTTGCGGATGGCCTCCAGGAGGATGGGCTCGCTGTACTCCAGGACGTAGGTCTGGACCGGGTGGCGGTCCTGGGGGGCCTCCTCGATGACGCTCATGTCCCGGATGCCGCTCATGGCCATGTTCAGCGTCCGGGGGATGGGGGTGGCGGAGAGGGTGAGCATATCCACGCTGGTCCGCAGCTCCTTGAACCGCTCCTTGTGGGCCACCCCGAACCGCTGTTCCTCGTCGATGATGCAGAGGCCCAGGTCCTTGAACTTCACGTCTTTCTGGACCAGCTTGTGGGTGCCCACCACTATATCGATGGTCCCTTCCTCCAGCTTTTTGATGATCTCCCGCTGCTGCTTGGGGGTGCGGAACCGGCTGAGGAGCTCCACCGTGACGGGGTAGCCCTCCAGCCGCCGGAGGAAGGTCTGGTAGTGCTGCCAGGCCAGGATGGTGGTGGGCACCATGACGGCGCACTGTTTGCCGTCCAGGACGCACTTGAACACCCCCCGGAGGGCCACCTCGGTCTTGCCGAAGCCCACGTCCCCGCAGAGGAGGCGGTCCATGGGGCTGGGGCGCTCCATATCCGCCTTGATCTCGGCGGCGCACCGGAGCTGGTCCTCGGTCTCGTCGTACTCGAACCGCTCCTCGAACTCCCGCTGCCAGTCGCTGTCCGGGGAGAAGGCGTAGCCCTTGGTGGAAAGGCGCTTGGCGTAAAGCTGGATCAGCTCCTTGGCCATATCCGAGACGGCCTTCTTCACCCGCTGGCGGGTCTTGGCCCACATCTCGGAGTTGAGCTTATTGAGGCGGATGTTGGCCCCCTCCCGGCCCCCGATGTACTTGGTCACCTGGTCCAGCTGGGTGACGGGGACAAAGAGGGTGTCGGTGCCGGCGTAGCGGATCTTGATGTAGTCCTTGGCCACCCCCTGGACCTCTTTTTTGAAGATGCCCTCGAAGATGCCGATGCCGTGGGCGGTGTGGACCACATAGTCCCCGGGGGTCAGGTCGGCGATGTCCAGGATGGCCTTGCCCTTCCCCTTGGCGGGGCGGGCCCGCTTCTTCCGGCCCAGGGACTGGGAGGCCCTGCCGTAGGTGATGGCCGCCAGCCGGTGGCCGGGATACTCAAAGCCGGAGGAGAATCCCCCCTGGCAGACAAAGACCTCCCCGGGGGAGAAGGCCCCAGGCTCCTCCAGATACCGGGCGGGAATGTCGTGGCCGCCCAGGTCGGTGACCAGGGCCAGGGCCCCCCGGCGGGTGCCGTTGAAGACATAGACGCAGTAGCCCTCCCCCAGGTAGTGGCGGAGGTCCTCCAGGAGGGTGTCCAGCTGGCCCCCCCACACCGAGAGGGTGTTGGCCTCCAAATTCACCAGATCCCCCAGACGAAGGCCGGGGTAGTTCCGGGGGAAGCTGTCAAGAAGGACGGTGGGGGCCTTGCCGTAGAGGGCGGAGAGGTCCCCGTAGGTCCGGGAGAACCGCCCCGCCATCCGGGAGAGGCCCCCCTGCTCCAGCAGGGCCTTGATGTCCTCGTCCTCCATCCACTGGCTGTGGGCCAGGGTCTCCTTCACCGGGACCCCCTCGCTCACCGCCAGGAACCGGCCCTCCAGGTAGTCCAGCAGGGAGGCCCCCTGGGGGTAGATGAGGGGGATGTACCGGTCGGCGCTGGCCAGGTCCCGGCACTCCTCCAGCCGGGCGATGTCCCGCTCCAGGGCGGGACCGGCGATCTCCCGCTGCTTTTTGGTGAGGCTGTCCAGGTGCTCCTGCAAAAGCCCCGCCAGCTCCTCGGTGGTGTAGAGGAGCTCCCGGGCGGGGGTGACGGTGACCCCGGAAAGGTTCTCCTCCCGGCGCTGGGTCTCGGGGGAGAAGGCGGCGATGGTGTCGATCTCGTCCCCCCAGAACTCCACCCGGACGGGCTGGGGGCAGTCGGGGGGCCAGAAGTCCAGGATGCCCCCCCGGAGGGCGAACTGGCACATCCCCTCCACCTGGCTGCTCCGGGCGTACCCCGCCCAAAGGAGGGTTCGGACCAGCTGGTCCGGCTTCAGCTCCTGCCCCGGCAGAAGGGGGATGGTGCTCTTCCGGAGGACCTCCGGGGGGATGGCGGGCTGCACCGCCGCCCCCGCCGAGGCCACGGCGATGGTCCGGGGATCGGCGGCCATCCGGCTGAGGACCGAGAGGCGCAGCTGTTCGTACTCCCGGCTGACCCCTTCCACCTCCCCCAGGGTCAGTTCCCGCTCTGGGTAGTGCCAGGCCAGGGTCTCCCCCAGAAAGAGGTTCAGCTCCTCGCAGAGGCGGACGGCGGTCTGCTCGTCCTGGGTGACCACCAGGGCCCCCTGGCCCCGCTCCCGGCAGAGGGCGGCCAGCAGCTGGGCCTTGTGGATCTGGGACGCCCCGGTGACCAGCACGGGGCCCCGGCCCTTTTGGAGGCCGGCGGCGATCTTTTTGTACTCCTCCCAGGAGGAGATAAGCTGTTCCATCATGGTTCCTGACCTCCGGCGGGGGGCTCCGCCCCTTTCGCCTTGGGCGGGCCGCTCCGATTGTACTTGCTCATGGCCTCGTCCAGCCTGCCCTGGACGAACAGTTCACAGATGGCGGGGATGTCCCCCAGCAGGGAGAGGAGGGTCTTGGCGTCCTCGGGGGAGAACTTGCCCAGCACCCAATCCGCCAGGTCGTAGTCGGGATGGGGCTTCTCCCCCACCCCGATCTTCACCCGGGGGAAGTCGTCCCGCCCGGTGAGGTAGATGATGTTTTTGAGGCCGTTGTGTCCCCCGGCGCTCCCCTTCTTGCGTATCCGCAGGGCCCCCACGGGGAGGCTCACGTCGTCCATGAGCACCAGCACCCGGTCCATGGGGACCTTGTGAAAGGCGGCGGCCTCCTGGACCGCCTGGCCGCTGAGGTTCATAAAGGTCCCGGGCTTTAGGAGCAGCACCCGCTTTCCGGCGATGACGGCGTCCCCCGTCAGGGACTTGAACTGGAGCTTTTCCACCCGGACCCCCAGCTTTTGGGCCAGGGCGTCCAGGGCCATGAAGCCGGTGTTGTGCCGGGTGCCGTTGTACTTGGGGCCGGGGTTGCCCAGCCCGGCGATGAGGTACTCCACCGGCCCGGCGGGGGCGGGCTTGCGGCCGGCGGCGATCTTGGCAAAGAGTTCGTCCAGGGTTGGCATGGCGTTTTTCCTCTTTCGTAGAAGTTGCCGGGACAACCGGCATCGGGCAGGATGGGGAAGCCCCCGCCCTGCCCTGGGAGAACAAAGTCCCGGCCCCGGTGGTCGGAGCCGTACTGCCATTTTACGGTATTTTCGGGGCGCTGTCAACCGTTCGGCGGGATTCGGGGAAAAAAGCCGCCGGGCAGGGCGGAATGGGTCCTGTCCGGCGGGGAAGTTATATGGCCTAT
>CANOCD010000062.1 GCA_947564495.1 uncultured Angelakisella sp.
CAGGACGTTGTAGCAGTCCCGCAGCTCGTCCACGATGATCCGCACGGCGTAGATGTCGAAGATCTCGTCCATGTTCCGGCCCTGCATATACACCTTGCGGTAGATGCCGTAGATGCTCTTGACCCGGCCGTCGATCTGGGCCTTGATGCCCTCCTTTTCCAGGCGCTCGTTGATCCGGGCGATGATCCGCCGGACAAAAGCCTGGCGCTCCTCCTTGCGGAGGTTCAGCTGGCTTTCGATCTCGTTGTAGGCGATGGGGTCCAGGTATTTGAGGGAGATGTCCTCCAGCTCCTCCTTGACCCCGCTGATGCCCAGGCGGTGGGCCAGGGGGGCGTAGACCTCCATGGTCTCCAGGGCCTTGAGGCGGCGCTTCTCGTCGGGGAGGGAGGCGAAGGTCCGGGCGTTGTGGAGGCGGTCGGCCAGCTTGATGATGATGACCCGAACGTCCTGGGCCATGGCCAGGAGCATCTTGCGGACGTTTTCCGCCTGCTGGTGCTCCCGGGAGGAGAAGGGGATCTTGCCCAGCTTGGTCACCCCGTCCACCAGGAAGGCCACTTCCTTGCCAAACTCCTTTTTGATCTCATCCAAGGTGACCTCGGTGTCCTCCACCACGTCGTGGAGGAGGGCGGCGACGATGGAGTCGGTGTCCATCCCCAGCTCCACCAGGATGATGGCGGCGCTCACCGGATGGACGATGTAGGGCTCCCCGGAGCGGCGCAGCGTCCCCTCATGGGCGCGCTTCGCCAGGAGATAGGCTTTTTCCACCTTCTCCATATCGTACTGCTTATTGCTCTGTTCGATCCGCTCCGCAAGTTTCTGGTACAGCTCGTCCATCAATTCACCAACTTCTCCTGGAATATCCGGTAGGTGGGGGAGGCGTCCAGGTCCGCCTTCCCGGCGGCGGGGAGCACCTGGATGGTCTCGGCCCCCCGCTGTGTTTTTCTGGAGATAAGCCCCAGTTCACCCAAAATATCCAAGGCGGCCAGCACCTTGCCGTAGCAGGAACTGCTGCCCAGGCGGTGGGCCAAGAGGTCCGCCCCCTTCTTCCAGGGGTCGTGGCCCCGGAGCCACCGGAACACCACCGAAAGGTCCTCCCGGCTGAAGGTCAGGGGCTCTTCCGGCTCCTCCCCCCGGCGAAGGCTCTGGTAGGCGGCCCCGGTCTTCAGCTTTCCGGCCATATCGAAGCCGTGGGGCCGGATGGAAAGTATCCGCAGCTGGGACCGCTGGGTCCCGTTGAAGGTGTTCACCGAAAGGACAAGGGCAACGTCGGCCAGCTCCCCCTCCTCCATGGGGAAATGGTCCGGCCCGGTGCCGAAGAGGACAGCCTGGGCCGAAACGCCGTCCTGCTCCAGGGTGACCCGGAGGTGGTTCCCCTCCTTGCCCATGGGGGCGAGCTTTGCGACTTTGGCCCCCACCAGGGCCAGCACCGGCTGGGGGTTGCCGCAGCCGAAGGGCTCCAGCTGTTCCAGGCGCCGGGCGTTTTCCAGGGTGGCCTCCCCCAGGCGGATGACGGTATCCACCCCCAGGGTCGGCAGGGGCATAGCGGGGAACTGTTCCCTGGCGTAGTCCTCGATACCCTGGGAAAAGGCGGCCAGCTCCTCCGCCCGGAGGGTGAGGCCGGCGGCCATGGGGTGCCCGCCGCATTTCACAAGGCGGTCCTCCTGGGAGCGGATAGCCTGGATGATGGAGAAGCCCTCCACGCTCCGGGCCGAGCCCCGGGCCTCCTCCCCCAGGATGGAAAGGAGGACGCAGGGCTTGCCGTACCGCTCCACCAGCCGGGCGGCGATGATGCCGATGACCCCGGGGTTCCACCCCTGGCCGGAGAGGACCAGCACCCGGCGGTCCAGGAGCCGGGGGTCCCCCTCCAGCATCCCCTGGATGTCCCGGATGATCTCCCCCTCCAGCTCCTTCCGGCGGTCGTTGAGGGCGCAGATCTCCCCCGCCAGCTGGCTGGCCCGGTCCTCGTCCTGGCAGAGGAGCAGCTCCACCGCCTGGTCCACCGAGCCGATCCGCCCGGTGACGTTGATCCTGGGGGCGATGCCAAAGGCGATGTTCTCCGAGGTGATGGCGGCAAGGTCCAACCCGGCCCGGCGGGCCAGGGCCTGGACCCCCGGGTTCTCGCTCTCGGCCAGGAGGGCCATCCCCGCCCGGACCAGGGCCCGGTTCTCCCCGGTAAGGGGCACCAGGTCGGCCACCGTGCCGATGGCCAGAAGGTCCCCGTAATGTTCCAGCAGCATCCCCTCGCTGTCATCCTCCAGGGCGCAGATCAGCTTGAAAGCCACCCCGGCCCCGCAAAGGTCCTTGAAGGGATAGGGGCAGTCGGCCCGGTGGGGGTCCACCACAGCCACAGCCTCGGGGAGGGTCTCCCCCGGGCGGTGGTGGTCGGTGACTACCACGTCGATGCCAAGGGTCCCGGCGTAGGCCACCTCCTCGTTGGCGGTGACCCCGTTGTCCACCGTGACGATGAGGTCCACCCGGGCCTCCTTCATCCTGTCGATGGCGGCCTTATTGAGACCGTAGCCCTCCTCCTCCCGGGCCGGGATGTAGTAGAGGACGTCCGCCCCGGCGTTTTCCAGGTAGTCGTAAAGGATCACCGTGGCGGTGACCCCGTCGCAGTCGTAGTCGCCGTAGACCAGGATCTTCTGGCCCTCCTCCAGGGCCCGGCGCACCCGGTCCACCGCCTTGTCCATGTCCGCCAGGGCCATGGGGTCGTGGAGCTCCTCCCGGCCCTCCAGAAAGGCCCGGGCGGCCTCCGGCTCCCCGAAGCCCCGGCCCTCCAGGACGGCCTGGAGGAAGCCCGGGGTCCCGTCCGCCCAGGGGGCGGCGTTCTTCCGCCGGGGTACCGCGATCTTCCAGGGCCTAAATTCCATGGGGCGCCGCCTCCTTTCAAATAGATACAAGGGTTATTTTACCATGTTTTCACGGGATACGCAAGAACAACCTCACGGTTTTCCGTTTTCCGTTTTTGGCGGTCCCGCCAAGAAGATCCCGCCGGTACAGTCTTTTTTCAGTCCGGCGGGGCATAGGCCCCGATGATCCCTTCCGCCACCCGCAGGCCGTCCACGGCGGCGCTGGTGATGCCCCCGGCGTAGCCGCCTCCCTCCCCGCAGGGCCAGAGGCCCCGGGCCCCGGGGGCCTGGAGGCTTTCGTCCCGGGCGATCCGCACCGGGGAGGAGGTCCGGGTCTCCGGCCCGGTGAGAAAGCTGTCCGGGGCGTCGAAGCCGGGGAGCCGCCGCCCGAAGGCCCGGAGGCCCAGGCGCAGCTGTTCGGTCACCCGGGGTGGGAAGAGCCTGTCAAAGTCAGCCCCCTCCACCCCGATGGCGTAGGTGGGGGCAACCCGGCCCGTGACGAACCCCGGCTTTCCGGCCAGGAACTCCCCCGCCGTCTGGGCCGGGGCCCGGTAGCTGCCGGTGAGCTGCCAGGCGGCCCGCTCCAGTTTTTCCTGCCAGGCCAGGGCCGCCATGGGGTCCTCCCCGAAGTCCCGGCTGTCCACCGAGGCCACCAGGGCGGCGTTGGCGTTCTCCCCGTCCCGAAGGTAGTGGCTCATGCCGTTGGTGACCACCGTCCCCTCCACCGAGGCGGCGGGGACCACCAGCCCCCCGGGGCACATACAGAAGGTGTACACCGCCCGGCCCTCCCGGTCCCGGTGGCTCAGCTGGTACTCCCCCTTGGGGAGAAGGGGGTGCCCCGCCTGGTCCCCGTAGAGGCCCTTGTCGATCTCCTTCTGGAGGTGTTCGATCCGCACCCCCACCGAAAAGGGCTTGGCGGTCATTTCCAGGCCCAGCTCCCGGACCATGGCGAAGGTGTCCCGGGCGCTGTGGCCCACCGCCAGCACCAGGTCATCCGCCGGAAAGCTGACGCCCCCCGCCGTGACCCCGGCAACAGCGCCGTTTTTCAAGGTGATGCCCTCCAGCTTTGTGCCGAAGCGGACCTCTCCCCCCAGCCTTTGGATCTCCCGGCGGAAGCCCACCACGATGTCCCGGAGACGGTCGGTTCCGATGTGGGGCTTCTGCTCCCACAGCAGCTCCTCGGGGCCCCCGAAGCGGACGAACTCCTCCAGGACGAAGCGGCACCGGGGGTCGCCGATGCGGGTAGTGAGCTTGCCATCGGAGAAGGTCCCCGCTCCCCCTTCCCCGAACTGGACGTTGCTCTCCTCCCGGAGGGGTCCCCCGGCGAAGAAGGTCTCCACCGCCTTGACCCGGTCCTCCATGGCCTGGCCCCGCTCCAGGATCAGGGGGCGGTAGCCCGCCCGGGCCAGGAGCAGGCCGCAGAACATCCCCGCCGGGCCGAACCCGGCGATGACCGGGCGGTTTTTCATGGGTCGGGTCCCGGGGACCGGCCGGAGGGCGGCGGGCTCCGGGGCGAGGCGGACCCCCTCCCGGAGCCGGGGCTCCACCCCTTCCTTCAATTCAAGGGCGACGGTGTAGAGAAACCGGACACGGTCTTTCCGCCGGGCGTCCACCGAACGCTTGGCGGTGTAGTACCCCTTCACCTGGCCCGGGCGCAGCCCCGCCTTGTGGATCGCCAGCTGCCAGCGTTTTTCCTGGTCCTCCATAAGGCCAACGGCGATGTCGTTTACCAAAACCGTCATAAAAACTCCTTGTCGCTTCACAAAGACGAGCCTGCCCTTTCCCCGGGCAGGCCCGATCTTGAAGTTGCATTCACAGCCGGGGGATGCCAGCCGGGCGAGGGATTTCGCCGCCCTGCAAGGCACAAAAACGCAGTCCAGCCTTGATGGCTTACAAGTTTTTGTAACGCCGCAGGACGGCGAAAGACCCGGCCGGATGGCGTCGACCGGCTGCGAATGCAGCTTCTTTTTTACTGGATGTTGATGACCGCCGTGTGGGCTCCCAGGGCCCACACCTTGCCCTGGGTGGGGGCGGAGATGCTCACCGGCACCTCGTACTGCCCCACCTGGACGTCCCGGTCGGAAAGGTCGATGGTCACCATGAAGTCCCCAGATTTCAGCGCCTTGACCGCCTTCTCCTCCCCGATGATCTTGACGTTGTAGAGGGACTGGGTCATGGAGGTCACGGTGAAGCCGCCGGGCTCGTTGACGATGTAGAACTGGTTCAGGTTCAGGTAGGTGGCGGCCAGGCCCTCGGTGTCGAACTCCACCACCACGTTCTCGATGTTTTCGATGTTCACAAAGTCATCGGAGAGCCGTACCCGGAAGGTGTAGGTGTTCTGCTCGGTGAGGTCCAGCTGCTCAAAGTCGATGACCCCGGCCACGATCTCGGTGGTGTTGGCGATGGAACGCTCCTGGGCCGCCACCACGATGGTCTCGTTGGAGAGGGTGTATTCCAGCTTCTCCAGGGGGAAGCCCTCGGGGACGTTGATGAAGGAGACCCGGAGGGGCAGCTCCACCTTGCGCTTGACGGGGATGGTGATGTCGGCGGCGGTAAAGTCGCTGGTGACGTGAGGGCTGGTGACCGCCTCGTCCTCGCTGTTCATCAGGACGATGTCCGAGGAGATGACCTGGGAGCGGGTCAGCGGCTCGTCCAGGTCGGCGTGTACCACCGCCCGGGTGATGCGGCTGACCTCCTTTTCCGGCCCCCGGATCACCACCGAGGAGGGGCTGGCCGAGACCGAGCCCAGGATGTAGTCGTTTTCCGGCACCGAAAGGCCGTTGACATCCACCGTCACCGGGATCTCCTTGTTGACCTCCCGGTCAAAGGTCATGGTGATGGTGGGGGGGGTGACGGCCTCCACCGTTCCGGCGGAGGTGACGGCGGTGAGTTTCAGCTCGTAGGTCCCCGCCCCCACGATGTCGGCGAAGCTGGCGGTGACCTGGATGTCCTGGGGGACCAGGTTGCCCACGTCGATGACCCGGCCCTTGACCCGCACCGACACCCAGGGGTCTCCCCCCTCGATGACGTTGAGGCCGAGGCTTGCCAGGGCGTTGGTGGAGGTATCCACCGGGACGTTCCGCACCGTCACCACCCGCTCCTGGTCGGGGCCGGTGTTGATGACCACGAACCAGGCCAGCACAGCGATGATGATGGAAAGGACCATGGTGTAGCTGGGCTTTTTCAGAAGGCCCGAAAGGGTTGGAAATTTCATTTTCTGACCCTCCTGAACAGCTTCTTCTTTTCAGTGGCGTTCTCTTTTTCATCCGTCACGAACTCCCGGTAGAGGGTGGCGCTGAGGGCGTTGACGGTGATGCCGATGTCCAGCTTGCCGTTCCGGGCCACGGTGATGTTGCCGGTCTCCTCCGAGACCACCACCACCAGGGCGTCGGAGACCTCGCTCATCCCCAGGGCGGCCCGGTGGCGGGTGCCCAGGGCCTTGCTGATCTCGTAGTTATCCGAAAGGGGCAGGAAGCATCCCGCGGCGTAAAGGCGGCGGCCCCGGATGATCAGCGCCCCGTCGTGCAAGGGGGAGTTGGGGAAAAAGACGTTTTTGATGAGGTCGGCGCTGGGCTGGGAGTCGATGATGGTGCCGGTGGAGATGATGTCCCCGATCTTGGTCTCCCGCTCCAGGACGATCAAAGCCCCGATCCGCTCTTTGGAGAGGATGGCGCAGCTGTCGCAGATGGCGTTGATGGTCTTGATCATCTGCTTGCGTTCGTACTCCCCGGCGCTCATGTTGGGGGCAAAGACCGACAGGTTGGAGATGGAGGTCCGCCCCACCTGCTCCAGCACCTTGCGAAGCTCCGGCTGGAACAGCACCAGGAGCACCAGAGCCCCGTACCGCACCACCATCTCC